>CAZDSL010000243.1:0-4877 GCA_964507655.1 uncultured Mycobacteriaceae bacterium
GCGGCGCCGCGCGCGCTGCACCTGCTCGATGCGCTCCCGCTGCGGGGCCCGGGCAAGATCGACCGCCGCGCGCTCGCCGCACGGCTCACCGCGCCCGCCTCCTGACCGCCGCGCGCGGCGCCGGCGCGGGCCGACACCCCGTGCAAGCGCCGCGCAGGCGGCTGCAAGCATTCTGCAAGGCGGGCCCCGCACGCTCGTAGTCATGACAGCAACCGATCTCGCGGCGCCGCCGGGCGCCGCCTCCACCCAGGCTCCGGCGATCGAGGCGGTGGACCTCGTCAAGTCGTTCGGCGACTTCCGCGCCGTCGACGGCGTGAGCCTCACCGTGCCCACCGGCACCGTCTACGGCGTCCTCGGCCCCAACGGCGCCGGCAAGACCACCACCATCCGCATGCTCGCCACGCTGCTGCGGCCCACCTCGGGCTCGGCCCGCATCTTCGGCCGCGACGTGCTGCGCGAGCCCACCGCCGTCCGCTCGCTCATCGGCGTCACCGGCCAGTACGCGTCGGTGGACGAGGACCTGTCGGCCACCGAGAACCTCATCGTGTTCTCGCGCCTGCTGGGCCTGAGCCGCCGCGACGCGCGGCGCCGCGCCGGCGACCTGCTCGAGGAGTTCTCGCTCACCGAGGCCGCCACCCGGCCGCTGAAGAACTTCTCGGGCGGCATGCGCCGGCGCCTCGACCTGGCGGCCAGCCTCATCGCCGCGCCGCCGCTGCTCTACCTGGACGAGCCCACCACGGGCCTCGACCCGCACGCCCGCACGCAGATGTGGGAGACGATCCGGCGGCTCGTGGCCGACGGGTCGACGGTGCTGCTCACCACGCAGTACCTGGACGAGGCCGACCAGCTGGCCGACCGCATCGCCGTGATCGACCACGGCCGCGTGGTGGCCGACGGCACGGCCGACGACCTCAAGGCGTCGGTGGGCGGCTCGTCGCTGCAGCTGACGCTGGCCGATCCCGCGCAGCTCGACGAGGCGCGCCGCATCATCGCCGAGGCGCTGGACACGGCCGTGGGCGTCACCGCCGAGTCGGGCCGGCTCACCGCGCCGATGCTCGACCCGGGCCGCACGCCCGAACTGCTCATCCACCTGCGCGAGCACGGCATCGCCACCGCCGAGCTGACGGTGCAGAAGCCGAGCCTCGACGAGGTGTTCCTCACCATCACCGGCAGGCCCGCCGACTCCGGCACCGCCGACGGCGCAGCCACCGGTACCGCACAGAACGGGGGCGCAGCATGACCGCCACGACCACCACCACCGCCCCGCCGCAGCCGGCCCGTCCCGCCGCCCAGCCCGTGCCGCGCCGCGCGGTGGAGGCGTCCAACACCGTGAGCCTGCGGCAGACGCTGGCGCACACCCGCACGATGGCCTACCGGGGGCTGCTCAAGTTCAAGCACAATCCCGAGCAGTTCTTCGACGTGGTGATCCAGCCGGTGATCTTCACGCTGATGTTCACGTACATCTTCGGCGGCGCCGTCTCGGGCACCGTGGGCGACTACCTTCCGGTGGTCATCCCCGGCATCCTGGTGCAGACGGTGATCACCGCCTCCATCGTCACCGGCACGCAGCTGCGCGAAGACATGGACAAGGGCGTGTTCGACAGGTTCAAGTCGCTGCCCATCGCGCGCATCGCGCCCCTCTCGGGCGCGCTCTCGGCCGACGTGGTGCGCTACCTCCTGGCCACCGTGATCACCGTCATCGTCGGCCTCGTCATGGGCTACCGGCCCGGCGGCGGGGTGCTCGGCGTGCTCGCCGCCGGCGTGCTGGTGATCGTGTGCGCGTGGGCGATCAGCTGGATCTTCGCGTTCATGGGCGTGCTCATGAACAAGGCGTCGACGGTGCAGGGCGTGTCGATGCTGGTGCTGTTCCCGCTGACGTTCATGTCCAACGCGTTCGTCCCGGTGGAGACCATGCCCGGCTGGCTGCAGGCCTTCGTCAAGGTCAACCCCGTCTCGCACCTGGTGTCGGCCGTGCGTGAACTGGCGAACGAGGGCCACCTCGGCGTCGAGGTGGCCTGGACGCTGCTGGCCGCCGCGATCGTGGTGCTGGTGATGGCGCCGCTGACGGTGCGCACCTACATGCGCCGCACGTAGCGACCGCCCGATCCGCACGACCCGCAAGGCCCGTCCCCGATGCACCGGGGGCGGGCCTGCGGCTCCTCCGTGGCCTGCGGCTCCGCCCCGGCCTGCCGCTCATCCCGGGCCTGCCGCTCATCCCGGGGCCGGCCCGCGGCGGCGGAACGCCTCCCCCAGCGCCCGCGCCGCCTGCACCCGGGTGAGCCCGGCGGCGCGCGCCGCCTCGGCCTCGATGGTCGCCTCGCCCAGCACCAGCCGGGCCGCGGCCTTCCAGCGCTGCAGGCGCATCGACGGATAGTCCTGGCGCGCGTGGGCGCGATCGGCCAGCGCGAGCTCCCACGCGAGGAGACCCGCCGCCCCGCCCGCCTCCCCCGAGGCCAGATCGATCGTCACCAGCGAGAGCAGCACCGCGCCCGTCACCGGGAGGTCGACGAACGATTCGCGCCCGCCCGTGAGCGAGGCGGTGAGCCGGGGCACCACGGCCCGCATGAGCAGCGCGCCCAGCTCGCGGGCCTGCTCCGGGCGGCCGCCGTCGACGTGCGCGCACGCGGCCGCCGAGATGAGCAGCGCCGCGTAGGGGTCGATGGCCGCCGCCGACTCCGTGCCGTGCACGCCGATGGCGTCCTGCACGCCCTCCCAGTACAGGTCGAGGCCCGTGTCGACCTTGCCCTCGGCCAGGTCGGCCTCCGCCAGCGCGGCCGTGATCGCCGCGCGGTACTGGGAGGTCTCCCACCGGTCGGCCGTGGCCGCGACCACGCCCTCGCCGGCCCCGCGGGCGGCCAGCGCCTCGCGCCGGCCCGCCTCCGGTTTGCCCGCGCCCACCAGCGCCGAGGCGATGAATCCGCGCATCTGGATGCTCTCCTCGTAGGCGTGCACGTCCCAGAGCACCTGCGATGACAGCCGGTAGTACTCGACGGCCTCCTCGTAGCGGCCCGTCTGGCCGCTCAGCTGACCCAGCGTCTGGGCGGCCATGCCCTCGCCCCACCGGTCGCCGCGCTGCCGGGCCAGGTCGAGGGCCAGCGTCGCGTCGCGCCGGGCCGACGCCCGCCGGCCGGCGTTCTCATGCGCGTTGGCGCGCACCGCGTGCGCCAGCCCGCGCACCGCCGGATCGTCCGAGCGCACGCCGTCGGCCAGCAGCCGGCCCAGCTTCAGCGGGGAGGCCTCGACGGCGAGCCGCCCCAGAAACCTCAGCTGCTCGTGGCGCGGCGGGCGCCGGCGCAGCAGCGCGCGGATCCGCACCCGCGAGCGCGCCATGGCCCGCGTGTCGTTGAGGAATGCCTGGTATCCGGCGATCATCAGCAGCACCATGTGGTTGCAGTCGCTGTCGCCCGCCTCGTCGAGCGCCCACTCGTACGGGTGGCGCCCCGCGGCCCGCGCCGCCGCCTCCACCGCCGAGATCGCGTCCAGCGCACGCGCCGCCCAGTCGGCCACCTCCGAGTGCGCGCCGCGGATCGACCAGTACGCGCCCAGCACCGTCACCACCGGCACCGCCACGCCGAGCTCGCCCGTGCCGAGCGCCGCCCGCAGCGCCACCACCAGGTTCTCCTGCTCGGCCTCGGCCTCGAGCATCGCCGTGGCCGCCGCGTCGTCCAGCACCTGATGCGCGATGCGCACCGCGAACCGCGCCGCCCACGCGCGGAACGCGCCGTCGACCGCCTCGGCCAGGCCCGGCTCGGCCGCCAGCCTCTGCAGGCCGAACTCGCGCACCGTCTCGAGCATGTGGTAGCGCAGGCCCACCGGCTCCGGCGCCTCGGTGACCTCGAGCAGCGACTGGTCGACGAGCCCCATCACCGCGGCCTCGACCGCGTCGGACGCCGGGTCTGCACCCTCGCCCGCCACGGCGCGGTGGCCGACGATCGCGCGCGCCGCGTCCATCGTGAAGCCGCCCGGCATGCACGCCAGCGCCCGCAGCGCCGCCTGCTCGCCGGGGGCCAGCAGGTTCCAGCTCCAGTCGATGACCGCGTGCAGGGTGCGGTGCCGGCTGGGGGCGGAGCGGTCGCCCGAGCGCAGCAGCGCGAACCGGTCGGCGAGCCGGTCGACGATCTGCTCCACGCTCATCGACCGCACGCGCGCGGCGGCCAGCTCGATCGCCAGCGGCAGCCCGTCGAGCGCGCCGCACAGGCGGGCCACCGCAGCGGGATCGAGCCGCACCGTCGGCCGCACCGCGCGGGCCCGCTGCGCGAACAGCTCGGTGGCGGGCGAGCCGGCCTCGTCCACCGGCAGCGGCGCGAGCGGGTAGGTGGACTCGGCGGCGATCATCAGCGGGGTGCGGCTGGTGGCGAGGATGGTGAGCTCGGGGCAGGCGGCGGCCAGGTCGGCGGCGAGATCGGCGCACGCGGCCACCACCTGCTCGCAGTTGTCGAGGATCAGAAGCGTGGGCGTGGCGGCCAGCGCGTGCCGCAGCCGCTCGCGCGCGTCCGGCCGCGGGGCGCGCGGGGTGCGCAGCCCGGTGGCGTCGGGCAGGAGGCGGTCGGCGCGCAGGTCGGCCTCGCCCAGGCCGAGCGCGCCCGCGACGGCGGCGGCGACGTCCTCGCCGCTGCGCACGCCCACCAGCTCCACCATCGCCACCCGGCGCCCCGGCGCCATGCGCAGGCCCAGGTGGTTGACGAGGCGGGTCTTGCCGGTGCCGCCGGGGCCGAGCACGGTGACGACGCGCGCGGAATCGAGCAGGGCGAGCAGGGCGGCGACGTCGTCGTCGCGGCCGATGAGGGCGTTGGGCTCGGCGCGCAGGCCGATCGGGCGGGAGGCCGCGGCCGCCGCACCGCCGGGCGGGCTGTGCGGCGCGGCTCCGGCACCCGCAC
>CAZDSL010000244.1:0-4837 GCA_964507655.1 uncultured Mycobacteriaceae bacterium
GTGAGCACCACCTGCACGGTGGGCTCGCCGCTGGCGTGCATCTCGACCGGGATGCCGCGTCCGTCGTCGGCCACCTGCACGCCGCCGTCGGCGAGGAGGGTCACGTCCACCCGCGTGGCGTAGCCGGCCATGGCCTCATCCACAGAGTTGTCCACAACCTCCCACACCAGGTGGTGCAGGCCGCGCTCGCCGGTGGAGCCGATGTACATGCCGGGACGCTTGCGGACGGCCTCGAGCCCCTCGAGGATCGTGATCGAGGAGGCGCCGTAGTCCCCCGTGCCCTTCGCGTCTGAATCGTTGGCAACCACTGGTCGCTAGCACTCCTTCTGGTCGAGCCGCGCACAGGCGTCCACCAGCCTCATCGCGGGCGGTGGTCTCCTGACGCGGAATTCGCGCAGGCCCCTCTCCGACACCGCCCCATGCGGCTGGTGGATTCGGCGGCACCATTGCCAGATCAGTCTACTGCCTTCGGCGATCCAGCAGGGGGATCCCACACCCCTGAGCGCCACGCTGACGGGCGAAACCGGCCCACGGTGCCGTTCGCCGACCGCGGAACGCCCTGCGGCGGCGCAGGCCGCCCCCCGTCACGCACCCGCCCGTCACCCGTAGGTGTCGCGCGGCCCGCGCCCGCTCACATGCCGCGGGCCGTGCCGCCAGCTCGGCGCCGAGGGCCCCAGGATGCGGAGCTTGGTGACGACGCCGTCGCCCACCGCATCGGAGATCTCGGCGATGATCCGGGCCTGCATCAGCCGCAGCTGCGTCGCCCACGAGGTGGATTCCGCGGTGATGTGGAGGACGCCGTCCTTGAGCTCGGTGGGGGTGGCATGCTCCGAGATGTCGGGGCCCACCACCTCGTCCCAGCAGCCCAGGACGCGCCCCTCCGCCACGTGCCGGTTCCATCCGCGGCGGCGGGCGACGGACGAGGCCACCACGCCGAAGGGCTGCGGATCGCGGCCGTCCGGCCCGGGCCCCGACCAGCGGCGGCGCGACGACCTGCGGCTCTGCGGCTTCTGCGGCGACGCCTTGCCCTTGCCTACCGACTTGCCCTGCGCAGCCGCCTTGGCCCGCGCCTCCTCGAGCGCCCTGCGGGCCAGGTCGACCCCGCGCAACGGCTCGCCACCCGCGGCGGCGGCCGCATCGCCGCCCGCGCCGCCTGCGGCGGAACCACCCGCGCCCGCCGGGGCCTCGTCATCGGCCATCGGTCATCGCCTCCCCGTCCGCCCGCGCGACGGACGCCGCGGAGTTATCCACAGAGTTGTCCACAATTGCACCGGTGACACCCTGGGCCCGCACGGCGTCATCCACAGGCTGCGCGTCGAGCAGCGAGACCCGCCCGGCGGACGGGTCGTCGACGATCGTCACGGTGTGCCGCCGGCCCCGCAGCGCGGCCGGCACGTCCTCGGGCACGGCAGCGGTGATGAGCACCTGCTCGGTGCCGGCGGCCACCTCGGCGAGCGCGGCACGGCGGCGGCGGTCGAGCTCGGCGAACACGTCGTCGAGCAGGAGGATCGGCTCCGTGCCGTCGGCGCGCAGCAGCGCCAGCGACGCGAGCCGCAGCGCCAGCGCGTACGACCACGACTCGCCGTGGCTCGCGTAGCCCTTGACCGGGTGCTCGCCCAGACGCAGCTCGAGCTCGTCGCGGTGCGGACCCACCAGGCACACACCGCGGGCGATCTCCCTGTCGCGCACCCGCGCCAGCGCCTCGTGGATGGCGCGCTCCACCGCGGCGGCGTCGGTCGGGGAGCCGCCGGGCGCGGCGTCGCGCTGCGCGTCCAGCTCCGCGCCCACGCTGGTGCGGTAGGCGATGTGCGCGGCCTGCGATTCGGGCGCGACGGCGGCATAGGACGCCGTGAGGTGCGGCGCGAGCTGCTCCACCAATTCCATTCGGGCGCAGATGATTTCAGCTCCAAGCGCGGCGAGGTTGCCGTCCCACACGTCGAGGGTGGCCAGCGCCGACTCCGCCTCGGCCGACCGGCCTCCGCGGCGCATCGCGGGGCCGGCCGACTTGAGCAGCGCCGACCGCTGCCGCAGCACGCGGTCGTAGTCGGCGCGCACGCCGGCCATCCGCGGGCGGCGCACCGTGAGGAGCTCGTCGAGGAACCGCCGCCGCTCGCCCGGGTCGCCGCGCACCAGCGCCAGGTCCTCAGGCGCGAACACCACAGACTGCACGATGCCGAGGATCTCGCGGGTGCGGCGCACGGGGCTCTCCCGGATCCGCGCCTTGTTCGCGCGCCCCGACGCGATGGTGACGTCGAGGGTGAGCTCGCGCCCGTCGTTGATCGCGGCCGCCGCGACCAGCGCCGACGGTGCGCCCGTGCGGATCAGCGGCTGATCGGACGACACCCGGTGTGAGGCGAGCGTCGAGAGGTACCCCACCGCCTCGAGGATGTTCGTCTTGCCCCGGCCATTGGCCCCGAGGAACACCGTGACACCCGGGTCGAGGTCGAGCTGCAGCGACTCCCACGAGCGGAAGTCGCGCAGCCTCAGGTGCCGGAGGAACACCGGTCAGCCCGGCAGGCGCACGGGCATCAGCAGGTAGGTGTAGCTGCCCGGCGAGGCGGGGAAGGCACCGGCGTCGTCGGGCTCGGGCAGCGACTCGCCCGCCGGGCACAGCACCGCGGGCCGGCTGGGGCTGGTGAAGCCGAAGTGCACGTGCTCGGTGTCGATGGCGCCCAGGCCCTCCTGCAGATAGCCCGGGTTGAACGCGATGGTCAGGGGCTCGCCCGCGAACTCCACCGGCAGCGACTCCTCGGCGCTGCCGGAATCGTCGCCGCCGGCGGCGAGGACGAGGCCGTCCGGCGAGAACTGCATGCGCACCTGCGCGCCCCGCTCCGCCACCAGCGCCACGCGCTTGATGGCCTCGATGAGCGGCGTGATCTCCACGGAGGCCACGGCGGTGTGAGTGGCGGGCAGGAGCTGGCGGAACTTGGGAAACTCCGCGTCGAGCAGCCGGGCCGTGGTCTGCCGGGCGCCCGCGGTGATGCCGAGCATCCCGTCGGCCCCCACCGAGGCGCCGTCGCCCATCTCGATCTCGATCTCGCCCGACCCGGAGGAGGTCATCGTCTTGGCGGCCTCGGACAGGGTGCGCGCCGGCACCAGCACCGCGGCCTCGAGCGACGGGGAGGACGGCGTCCAGGAGAACTCGCGCACGGCCAGCCGGAAGCGGTCGGTGGCGGCCATGACCACGGTGGACCCGTCGATCTCCACCCGGATGCCGGTGAGCATGGGCAGCGTGTCGTCCTTGCCGGCGGCGACGGCGACCTGGCCGACGGCCTGGGCGAACTCGTCGGCCGCCAGGGCGCCGGTGCGCGCCGGGGGCGTGGGCAGCTGGGGGTAGTCCTCGACGGGGATGATCGGCAGCGAGAACGTGGCGCGACCTGCAACGATGGACAGGTGCGTGCCGTCGAAGGCCACGTCGACCGGCTTGCTGGGCAGAGCCTTGGTGATGTCGGCCAGCAGGCGGCCCGACACGAGGACGGTGCCCGTCTCGGACACCTCGGCCGAGACCTGCATTCGGGCGGAGGTCTCGTAGTCGTAGCCGGAGACCGTCACCCCCTGCTCGCCGGCCTCGAGGAGGATGCCGCGCAGGACGGGGACCGTGGGCCGCGCGGGGAGGCTGCGGGCCACCCAGGTGACGGCGTCCTGGAAGTCGTCTCGGGTGACACGGAATTTCATGCCCGCAAGCTCCATCAGACCCGGGATTCCTTCCAGTGGGTCGGGGCGGGGAGGCGGCGGCGCGTGTGGCATGCGTCCGTCCCCGACGCCGCCGACGGCGTTCAGTGCGAGGCCCAGATTAGCCCACGGCGACGACGACGCGGCCCGCTCCGGGAACTCCACCGTAGGTCGTGGGCGCCCGGCCGTAAAGCGGGGGTGACCTGGACGGTCCGGCCCGGCGACGACGAGCCCGGCCCCGCCGGGCGGGGTGCGGCCGGTGGTCCACAGGCCCGGGTTTCCACACGGGCTGTTTTGGAAGAACTTCTCTGGAAGAGATCTCAGTAGCAGTAGTAGGTCCTGTGAATCCTGTGAGCCGCGCCCTCGCGCCGCAGGTTGCGCCGCGTGTCCGCCTGTGCACGCATGCAGGGGGTTTTCTGTGGACGAGTGGGGCCGGCTGTGGAATCCGTCGGGTTGTCCCCGATCCGTCCACAATCCATCCCCAGGATCGCGGAGTTATCCCCATGGTTGTCCACAGGTGTGCAAACCGCGTCACGGGCCCGCGCGGCCGCCGGAAACCCGTGGCGGCGAGGGGGCGGTGCGGGCGCGCGCACGCGCCCCCGGAGACGGATCTCACGGGGGCGCGTGCGGTGGGGGCGGGTCAGAGCTTGGAGCGCTGCTTGATGCGGGCGGTGAGCTCCTGCACCTGGTCGTAGACCTTGCGGCGCTCGGCCATCTCGCCGCGGATCTTCTTCTCGGCGTACATGACCGTGGTGTGGTCGCGGCCGAAGGCCTGCCCGATCTTGGGCAGCGACAGGTCGGTGAGCTCGCGGCACAGGTACAGCGCGATCTGCCGCGCGGAGGCGATCTGGCGGGCGCGGCGCGGGCCGCACAGCTCGTCGATCGTGGTGTCGAAGTACTCCGCGGTGACCGCCATGATCGTCGCGGCGGTGATCTCCACCGTCGCCGTCTCGGGGGCGAGGTCGCGCAGCACCACCTCGGCGAGCCGCACGTCCAGCAGCTGCTTGTTGAGCGACGCGAACGCCGTCACGCGGATCAGCGCGCCCTCGAGCTCGCGGATGTTGCGCTCGATGCGGCCGGCGATGAGCTCGAGGACGTCGTCGGGCACCTCGATCGAGTCCATCTGCGCCTTCTTGGACAGGATCGCGATGCGCGTCTCGAGGTC
>CAZDSL010000245.1:0-4830 GCA_964507655.1 uncultured Mycobacteriaceae bacterium
TCGTGATGGAGGGGTGGGGGTCTCTGCCGATCCGAGCGCTGTTTCCCGCGGGGGCTGTGCGATCCGGTGCTCGGCGTGTGCAGCCGGTGCTCGGATCGGGGACGGACGGGCAGCCGGTGCTCGGATCGGGGGCGGGGCACAGTCCCCCTCAGCCCTCGCGCACCCGCCCGCCGGCGTCTCTGCCGATCCGAGCGCTGTTTCCCGCGGGGGCTGTGCGATCCGGTGCTCGGCGTGTGCAGCCGGTGCTCGGATCGGGGCCGGGGACAGCCGGTGCTCGGATCGGGGACGGACGGGCAGCCGGTGCTCGGATCGGGGACAGGGCCGCAGCCCAGCTCAAGCCTCGCGCACCATCCCGCCGGCGACCTCCCACCGCGCCGTCGCCCGCACCGTGTCGAGCATCCGCCGGTCGTGCGTCACCAGCAGCAGCGTGCCCTCGTAGGCGTCGAGGGCCTGCTCGAGCTGCTCGATGGCGGGCAGGTCGAGGTGGTTGGTGGGCTCGTCGAGCACCAGCAGGTTGACGCCGCGCGCCTGCAGCAGCGCCAGCGCCGCGCGGGTGCGTTCGCCGGGGGAGAGCGACGCGGCCGGCCGCCCCACGTGCGCGGCGCGCAGCCCGAACTTGGCCAGCAGCGTGCGCACGTCGGCGTCGGGCCAGTCGGGCACCGCCGCCCCGAACGCCTGCGCCAGCGGCTCGGGCCCCGCGAACGCCCCGCGCGCCTGGTCGATCTCGCCCACCCGCACGCCCGAGCCGAGCGCCGCGGTGCCCTCGTCGGGCGCGACCGTGCCCAGCAGCAGCCCCAGCAGCGTCGACTTGCCCGCCCCGTTGGCGCCGGTGATGACGATGCGGTCGCCCCAGTACACCTGCACCGACACCGGCCCCAGCGTGAAGCCGCCCCGCCGCACCACGGCCCCCGACGCCGTGGCGACGACCGTCCCGCTGCGGGGCGCGGGCGCGATCGTCATGCGCAGCTCCCACTCCTTGCGCGGCTCGTCCACCACGTCGAGCCGCTCGATGGCCCGCTGCGTCTGCCGCGCCTTGGCTGCCTGCTTCTCGGACGATTCGGCGCGCAGCCGGCGGCCCATCTTGTCGCTGTCGCCGGCCTTGCGGCGCGCGTTGCGGACGCCCTGCGAGAGCCAATTGCGCTGCATCTGGGCGCGGTCCTCGAGCCGGGCGCGGGTGCCCGCGTACTCCTCGTAGGCCTCGCGGGCGTGCCGGCGCGCCACCTCGCGCTCTGCCAGGTACGCCTCGTAGCCGCCGTCGTAGACGTCCACCGACTGCTGCGCCAGGTCGAGCTCCACCACCCGGGTGACGGTGCGGGCCAGGAACTCCCGGTCGTGGCTCACCACCACCAGCCCCACGCGCGCGTCGGCGACGAACCGTTCGAGCCGCGCCAGCCCGTCGAGGTCCAGATCGTTGGTGGGCTCGTCGAGCAGCAGCAGGTCGTAGCGCGAGAGCAGCAGCGCCGCCAGGGCCGCGCGCGCCGCCTGCCCGCCCGACAGCCCCGTCATGGGGGCGGCGAGCGGGTCGGGGTCGTCGCTCGCGGGCTCGAGGCCCAGGTCGGCGGCGACGGCGGCGGCGCGCTCGGGCAGGTCGGCGCCGCCCAGCGCCAGCCAGCGCTCCAGAGCGGGGGTGTAGGCGTCGTCGCCGCCGTCGGCCAACGCCTCGGCGGCGGCGTTCATGGCGGTCTCGGCCTCGGCGACGCCGGTGCGGCGCGCGATGAAGCCGAGCACCGTCTCGCCCGCGCGGCGCTCGTGCTCCTGGGCCAGGCATCCGATGACGGCGCCTGGCGGGGTGAGGACGACGGTGCCCTCTTCGGGCGTGCCGGAGCCGGTCTCGGGCGTGCCGGCCTGGGCGAGCATCCGCAGCAGCGTCGACTTGCCCGCCCCGTTGGCGCCGACGAGACCCACCACGTCGCCGGGGCCAACCGTGAGGTCGAGGCCGGAGAACAGGGTGCGGTCGCCGTGCGCGGCGGAAAGGCCGGTGGCCTGCAGGAGTGCGCTCACGGTGACCAGTATGGCGGCGCGCGCCGCGGGCTCAGACGCCGCCGGGGTAGCCGAGCTGGCGCCACGCCTCGTAGCAGGCGACGGCCGCCGAGTTGGACAGGTTCATCGAGCGGCGGCCCGGGATCATGGGGATGCGCACGGCGCCGGTGACGTGCGGGTCGTCGAGCACGTGCTGCGGCAGGCCGGTGGTCTCGGAGCCGAACAGCAGCACGTCGCCGTCGCGGTACTCGACCTGCGCGAACGACGTGGGGGTGTGGGTCGTGAACGCGAACACCCGCGCAGGCCCCACCGCATCCCACGCTGCGGCGAGATCCCTGTGCACGAACACCTGCGCCAGGTCGTGGTAGTCGAGGCCCGCGCGGCGCAGGTGGCCGTCGCTGAGCTCGAACCCCAGGGGCTCCACGAGATGCAGCTGCGCGCCCGTGCCGGCCACCATGCGGATGGCATTGCCGGTGTTCGGGGGGATCAGGGGCTCGTGGAACATCACCTTCAGCACGGGGTACAGGATGCCAGCCGCGGGGTGGGGCGGGGGCGGGGTGCCGTTGTGCGGGGTCCGGGCGGCGCCGTGTCGTCTGTCGCGCGGGGAGAACGCGCATCTACTCGGGGCAGAAGGCGGCGACCTCCTCCATCCGCTTGTTCACGTCGCTGAACATGGCATTCACCTCGGCCAGGCACTCTCCATCCACCTCTGAATCGCACCCCGGGAAGTCTGCGAGGGTGTGGAATCCGCCCGCGACTTCCGCAAGCGACTCGGACAGGCGCTGGGTGCTCACCTCATCCGAGGCGTTGCCGTACAAGTCTCCCAGCCGTCCGTACTTGGCGAGTTGCTCATTCCAGAATGCGTCGCCGTCTGCATCCCCCTGGGGGAATCGGCCCATGGTGGACAGTAGCGCGTCACGGTTCCGTTCGACGTCTGCAACGATCGTGCAATCGGTCCCGTCGGCGAACTGGCGGGATTGGGCACCCGAGCAGGCAACGCACGCCATTGCGGTCAGCGCGACTGCGATTCTGGACATGCGTGCGCCACGGTTATCGCGCGGAGGGCACGGAGAATCGGGCATCCGGGTTGTTTCGGATGATGTCATGCATGGTTTCCGCACTTATCGCTTTCCCTTCGGCCGGCGCTGGGCGCGGCGCTGATCGTCCACCCCGAACCCGTCGCCGGTGATCACGCGGGCTTCGTCCGTGCCCCGGCTTCCCGCCCGGCGTGTCTCACCCGCAGGCTACGGTCGTCATACCCGCCGAGACGTTCCAGAGAGGCCCGCGATGTCCGTGCCGCCGCAGCCGCCGCCCGATCCGGAGCACCCGTACGGGTACGGCCCGCCGGACGACGCCGCCACCGCCTACTCCCAGACCCCGTACGGCCAGGGCCATCCGCAGGACCATCCCACGCAGCAGATTCCGCCGCAGCAACCGTATCCGCAGGGCCAGGCGTACACCCAGGGGTACGGGTACGAGTACCAGGCGTACCCGCAGGACCAGGGCGGATACGGAGCCCCCGTCCCGCCGCCCCCTCCGCCGAAGAAGTGGTGGCCGTGGGCGGTGGGCACCGTCGCGGTGCTCGCCATCGCAGGTCTCGCGGCGGCGCTCGTGGTGGTGCTCGCCGGCGACGACGATGCCGACCAGGCCGCCCCCGCGCCCGTCACCATCACCGCGCCTGCCACGGCGCCCCCGGCCACCCCCGAGCCGGCCCCCGCGACGACCGCCGACACCGGCGTGCTGCCCACGAGCGGAGTCTTCAAGGTGGGCACCGACATTCAGCCCGGCGAGTACGCGATCTCGCCGGCGGGCAGCACGGCGGGCTACTGGGAGCGCCTGTCGTGCACCACCGGCGAATTCCGCTGCATCATCGCCAACGACAACGTCAGCGGCCCCGGCTACCTCACGGTGCTGCCGAGCGACGTGGCCGTGCGCGTCGAGCGGCTGCGCCTGGAGCCCACCGGCGACGCCCCCGTCACCGTCCCGCCGGCGACCACACCACGCCCCACCCCGACGCCCGCCCGCGGCGGCGACCTGCCCACCGACGGCCAGGGGTTCGTGGGCCGCGCATCGGCGAGCTGCAACGCCGACAACCCGGCCGTCGTCACCGCCCGCACCGCCGACTCGCTGGTGGTGGTGTGCCGCACGGGCGTGGGCCGCTACTACTACAAGGGCGTGCGGATCAGCGACGGCGCCGCGATCGAGATCGACGACCCGGTGCCTTCGGGCTCGGGCTTCACGGCCACCAACGACGGCGTGCAGTACGCGATCAGCCCCGGTGCGCTGGTGATCACGCAGGGCTCGACGCAGCTGGCCGACGAGCCGGTGCTGCAGTACCAGGGCGGCTGAAGCCCGCGCGCCCGTCACACCCGCCCGGTCCGCCCCGGCGCCGCCATCGCGGACCTGCCAGAATGGCATGGTGACTGCGACGACTCTCGACGGCAAGCTGACCCGCGACGAACTCTTCGCCGACCTCACCACCCGCGTGGCGGCGCTGGCGGCCAAGGGCATCACGCCGGGCCTGGGCACCATCCTGGTGGGCGACGACCCGGGCTCCCACGCCTATGTGCGCGGCAAGCACAACGACTGCGCCAAGGTGGGCATCACCTCGCTGCGCCGCGACCTGCCCGCCGACGTCAGCCGCAGCGAGCTGCTCGACACCATCGCCGAGCTCAACGAGAACCCCGCCTGCACCGGCTACATCGTGCAGCTGCCGCTGCCCAAGCACCTGGACGAGAACGAGGCGCTCGAGGCGGTCGACCCCGACAAGGACGCCGACGGCCTGCACCCGATGAACCTCGGCCGGCTGGTGCTGGGCAAGGAGGCGGCGCTGCCGTGCACCCCGCGCGG
>CAZDSL010000246.1:0-4823 GCA_964507655.1 uncultured Mycobacteriaceae bacterium
GCTTGGTGCGCACGAAGATGATCATCGCGTCGAAGTCCTCGACCTCGAGGATCCGCGTGAGCGCGTCGAGCTTGCGCTGATTCGACACCGGCACCCACCGCTGGGTGATGTTGCGCGCCGTGGCCGTCTTGCCCTTGATCGTCACCTCGGCGGGGTTGTCGAGGTACCGCTTCGAGAGCTTGCGGATGCCGGCCGGCATGGTCGCGGAGAACAGCGCGACCTGCTTGGACTCGGGGGTGTCGGCCAGGATGCGCTCCACGTCCTCCTGGAAGCCCATCTTCAGCATCTCGTCGGCCTCGTCGAGCACCAGGAACTCCAGCCCGCCGAGGTCGAGCGTGCCCTTCTCGAGGTGGTCGATGATGCGCCCGGGGGTGCCCACCACCACCTGCACGCCGCGGCGCAGGCCCGAGAGCTGCACACCGTAGCTCTGCCCGCCGTAGATGGGGAGCACGTGCACGCCCTGCTGGTGCGTGGAGTAGCTGCCGAACGCCTCGGACACCTGCAGCGCCAGCTCGCGGGTGGGGGCGAGCACCAGCGCCTGCGGCTTCTTGCGGCCCGGGTCGATGCGGCTGAGGATCGGCACGGCGAACGCGGCCGTCTTGCCGGTGCCCGTCTGGGCGAGGCCGACCACGTCGCGCCCGTCGAGCATCAGCGGGATCGTCGCGGCCTGGATGGGCGACGGCGTCTCGTAGCCCACGTCGCCCAGCGCGCGCAGCACGTCGGCGTCGATGCCGAGATCGGCGAAGGAGGGCTCGTCGGCCGCGGCCGGGGCGGCGGCTGCCGGGGCAGGCGCGGCCGGGGCGGTGTCGCCAGGCGCCTGAGGGGCGCCCTCGGCGGCGGGGGCGGCGGTGGTGCCCTCGGCGGTGTCGCCGGCGGCCGGGGCGGCCGCCGGTTCCGTGGGGGCGGAGGGATCGGGGGTGGTGTCTGCGGCGGGAGCGCCGCCGGTGCCCTCGTCCTCGGGGGGCGGCCCGACGGGGCCCGCCGGGGCGGCGTCCGTATTCTGCGGGGACTGGCTCACGGACGCGCTGGGGCTGTCATCATCATTCATTTGCCCAGCATTTTATACTATCCGACCTCGCGCGGAGCACCGGCGGGGTGCCCCGCGCACCGCGCCGTGGCGCCGGATACGTGCCGGTGGGGAGAGTGGGATCCGCCACTGCGGCGCCACGCGGCGCCGTGCGTAACGGCGGCGGCCCCGGAACCGACCTAGCAGGAGACGGCGACGGCACCGGGAGTCGGGGGCGACCATGCACAGCACCATCCACACCAGCGCGACGCGCGCGGCGGGCGCGCACCCGCCCGCGGAGGGCGGCGGCGAGGCGGAGGCGGAGGCCTTCACCGCGGCCGTGCGCGCCCGCCTGGGCGACCCGCGACTGTGGACGCGGCACGACAGGTACCACGGCAGCCTCGCGCTGTGCATCATCGAGGCGGTGCGCACGGGTTCGGCCCCCTACGGCGACACCGTGCGCGTGGTCGACCGCTACCGGGCGTTCCGCCGGGCCCAGGGGTGCGCGGACGTGGCCGACGGCGCACGCGACCTGCTGCGCACCTTCGAGCAGACGGGCTGCGCACTCGCGTGGGCCGGCAAGATCGGTTCGTTCCGGATGCCGTACCACGACGGGGACGCCGTGCGCGCCGCCGCGATCCAGGACGCCGCGGCGGCCCTGCACGGCTGCGGCATCGACACCGTCGCCGAGCTGCGGGCCGTCACCGCCGACCCGGACCGCTACCGCACCGTCCGCGATGCCTGGCTGGCCGCCGCGCAGAGCCCCGACGAGACCTCCTGGACGCGCCTGCTCATGCTGGCGGGCGTCGACTGGGTGCACCCCGACGGCCTCACCGTGCGCTTCGCCGACGACGTGCTCGGCACCGTCCGCGGCCCGGGCGCGGCCGCCCGCGCCGCCGAGCTCGTCGACGCCGCCGCGGCCGCCGCGGGCACCACCCCCGTCGAGCTGCAGCACGCCATCTGGCGCTGGCAGCTCAGCCTCCCCGAGCCCGCCGCCCTGACCAGCGACCTGCCCGCGCATCTCGCCGCGGCCTGACGCCTCCCGTCACCGGTCACCCGCCGCCGCGCGGGCGAAGCGCGCGATCCGCTCGGCCACCGCCGCGCGGGCCGGCTCGTGCGGCAGGTCGTGCCCCGCATCCGGCACCACCTCGACGGGCAGCCCCGCCCCGTCCGCCAACGCGGCCAGCACACCGTCGACGGGCACCATGGCGTCGTCCGCGCCGTGCAGCACCAGCGCCGGCACGGCCAGGCCCCGCTGCAGCCCGCGCAGCACCCGCGCCGCGTCGGCGCGCCGGCGCAGCACGTCGGGGTCGTCGTCCCCCGGCCTCGGGGCCCTGCCGGGGCGCGGTGCGGCCAACGGCGCACCGGTGAGCACGAGCCCGGAGAGCAGCGCGGGCTCGCGCAGCGCGAGCGCCGCCGCCGCCACCGCGCCCAGCGAGTGCCCCACGAGCACGGGCCGGCCACCGCCCGGCCGCTCCCCCGCCGCCAGGGCCACCAGCCCTCGCGCGTTGCCGGCGAGCTCGGCGAGCGTGCCCACCCGGCCCGGCTCGCCCTCGGTCCTGCCGTGGCCCACGTGGTCGAGCGCCCACACGTCCGCCCCGGCCCCGGTGAGCAGCCGGGCGAACCCGTGGTAGTCGCCGCTGTGCTGGCCCATGCCGTGCAGCAGCACCACCGTCGGCCCGTCGCCCGGCGACGCCCACCGCCGGTAGAACACCTGCCCCGACACCCCCGCGAAGTACGGCATGCCCCCGATCCTGCCGGACCGGGCGCCGGCCGCCCGCGCGCCGTCTTCCTTACCGACGGGTAACGGACCGTCGCCGGGCGGGACGCCATCGGCTATGGTTTGACTCACATCGACTAGGTGAGGCCGGTCACCGTGGCGCCCGGCCTCAGAAGGGGGTCCCCATGACCGAGTACGCGGTTCCGGCGTCGTACACCGTCTCCGACGACGCGTCCCTGTCGGACGTGGTCTTCCGGTACGCGGACGAGACGCCCCGCCTGGTGCCGTTCCGCCGCCTGCGCGCGGGCGCGTGGACCGATGTCACCGCGGCGCAGTTCGCCGAGGAGGTCACCGCGCTCGCCAAGGGCCTGATCGCGTCCGGCGTGCGGCACGGAGACCGCGTCGCGCTCATGTCGCCCACCCGGTACGAGTGGGTCGCCCTCGACTTCGCCATCTGGACGGTGGGCGCCTGCACCGTCGCCATCTATGAGACGTCGTCGGCCGATCAGGCCGAGTGGATCCTCTCCGACTCGGGCACGCGGATGCTCATCGTCGCGTCCGATGAGCACGCGGAGGTGGTCCGCGACGTCGTCGCCCGCCTCGACGGCGTCAGCGAGATGCTGCAGCTCGACGCGGAGGACGGCGCGATCGACGTGCTCGTCACCCGGGGCGCCGAGGTGCCCGACGCGGAGGTCGCCGCCCGCCGGGCGGCCGTCAAGGCGTCCGACGCCGCAACCCTCGTGTACACCTCCGGCACCACCGGCCGCCCCAAGGGCGCCCAGCTCACCCACTTCAACCTGCTCGCCGAGAGCGCCGCCGCCAGTGCCGCCCTGGGCGACATGATGGTGCAGGGCAAGAGCACCCTGCTGTTCCTGCCGCTCGCCCACATCTTCGCGCGCGCCATCTCGGTGGGCTCGTTCGTCTCCGGCATCACCGTGGGCCACACGGCCGACATCGCCAACCTCGTCGACCACTTCGCGGTGTTCCGCCCCACGTTCGTGCTGTCGGTGCCGCGCGTGTTCGAGAAGGTCTACAACACGGCCAAGCAGAAGGCCGAGGACGGCGGAAAGGGATCGATCTTCGCCGCCGCGGAGGCCACCGCGATCGAGTGGAGCAAGGCGCAGGACACGGGCGGTCCCGGGCTGGTGCTGGGCCTCAAGCACGCGCTGTTCGACAAGCTCGTCTACGGCAAGCTCCGGGCCGCGCTCGGCGGGCAGTGCGAGGCGGCGGTGTCGGGCGGCGGCCCCCTGGGCGCGCGCCTGGGCCACTTCTACCGCGGCGTCGGCGTCACCGTCTACGAGGGATACGGCCTCACCGAGACGACGGCCGCCGTCACCGTCAACACCCCGGGGCACCAGCGGGTGGGTTCGGTCGGCCGGCCGGTGGAGGGCTGCGCGGTGCGCATCGCCGACGACGGCGAGGTGCTGCTCCGCGGCGACGTCGTCTTCGGCGGATACTGGAACAACCCCTCCGCCACCGACGACGCGATCCGCGACGGCTGGTTCCACACCGGCGACCTGGGCCGGCTCGACCAGGACGGCTACCTCTACATCACCGGCCGCAAGAAGGAGATCATCGTCACCGCCGCCGGCAAGAACGTGGCCCCCAGCGGCCTCGAGGACAGCCTCCGGGCGCACCCCCTGATCAGCCAGGCGATGGTGGTGGGCGACGCCAAGCCGTTCATCGCCGCGCTCATCACGCTCGACCCCGAGTCGACGCCCGGCTGGCTCGAGCGGCACGGCAAGCCGGCCGGCACCGCGGCCGCCGACCTGGCCCGCGATCCCGACATGATCGCCGAGATCGACGCCGCCGTGCAGGCCGCCAACGCCGCGGTGTCGCGGGCGGAGCAGATCAAGAAGTTCTCGATCCTCCCCATCGACTTCACCGTCGAGGGCGGCGAGCTCACGCCCACCCTCAAGCTCAAGCGCAAGGTCGTCGCCGACGCCTACGCCGACGACATCGCCGCGCTGTACCGGGCCTAGCGGGCGGGGGCGGCGGGCCGGGGGGCCCCCCCCCCCCCCCCGGCCCGCGCTCATTCGGGCGCGGGCGCCCGCAGGGCGTTGTAAACGGCGGAATCGTCGTGCTGGGGGGGGGGCG
>CAZDSL010000247.1:0-4808 GCA_964507655.1 uncultured Mycobacteriaceae bacterium
CCCGCACCCCCGCAGCAGGCGGCGGCGCAGCCCGGCCCCGCGGCCCAAGCCACGGCCGCCCCGCAGCGCGCGAAGCCCACGTTCACGCGGCCGTCGACGCAGGGCGAGCACGACGCCCCGCCGCCGCGCGACGAGGACGCTCCGCCGGAGGCCGACGCGCCGCCGGACCCCTACGACGGCTACGACGAGGCGGCCGCCGAGGAGGAGATGATGGCCGAGGCCGCGGCGGGCCCGGGCGTCACCACCGACCGGCGAGATCCCGAGGAGGCGGCCATCGAGCTGCTGCGCGGGACTCTCGGCGCCACGCCCATCGACGAGGGCTGAGGCCGGTCAGGCGGCGCGGTTCTGCGCGTCGCGCTCCCAGGCGTCGATGAGCACCGACACGGCGTAGTGCAGCTTGAGCGGGGCGCCGTCCCAGTCGGGGGTGAGTGCGTCGTACCGCGGGCGCGGGAGGGCGAAGTAGTCGTCATCGCCGGGGGTGTGCGGGGCCGAGGGGAGCTCCGTGCCGTCGGGGGCGTGGAAGGCGAACCGCTGTTCTCCGTGGGCGCGGATCGCGAACTCGCCCTCGTGCAGCGCCCGGTGGCACGAGCCGCACAGCAGAATCAGGTTGTCGAGATCGGTGGTGCCGCCGGCATGCCAGGGGCGCACGTGATGGGCGTGCAGGAAACGGGTGCGCCCGCAGGCCGGGTGCCGGCAGGCGCCGTCGCGCAGGTGCAGGGCGCGCAGCTGGGTGGCGGACGGCAGGCGGCGGGTCCGTCCGTAGCGGAGGATGCGTCCGTCCGCGGTGTCGACCCGGTGGCCGTGGCACGAGCACAGGACTGCGGCGGCCTCGGCGTGGGGCAGGGCAGGGCCGTCCTCGACGCGGATGCCGGAGTGGTCGGCCAGGAACGTGACGTGGGCGGCGGTGGCCGCCGCGGGGGCCTCGCCTGCGGCGAGCATCGTGTCGGCCAGGGCGATGAGCGCTCCGGCACAGTCGGCCGGCGGCGGGCCGGTGAGGTCGGGCGTGGCGTCGGCGGTGCGGAGGCGCTCGAACTCGCCACGGCTGAGCGCGGCGAGGAGGCGCGTGCCGTCGGCGCCGCGCAGCCGGCCGGAAAGGAGGAGGTCGCCGGTGTCGGGATCCCACCGGTGGCTGACGCGCGCCGGGGGAGGGGCCGGGGCGTCGCCCTCCCGGCCGGCGGTGCGCAGGCCGCGGACCAGGCGCTCGAGCGCGGCGGCGGTGGAGTGCCGGGCGGCGTCGACCAGGTCCTGCTCGGTGTGGGGCGTGGCGACGCGGGTGATGGCGCGGGCCTTGGAGTAGGACAGCGTGCCGTCGGCCAGCCCGGCCGCGGTGCGGGGCAGCTCGGCGAGGCGGCGGGCGACGCGCACGTGGTCGCGGGCCGTGCGCAGGCTCATTCCGCACTTCCACGAGAGCCAGTGCGCGCACGAGGTGATGCCGGCGCCGGCCCAGCCGCCGCGGGTGTCGAACTCGTGCAGAAGGGTGAGCAGCCGGGCGGTGATGGTGGCGATCTGGGCGGCGGCGGAGCACAGTTCGCGCTCGACCGTGGCGATGGGCCGCTGCCGGGCCGCGGAGGCGGGCCGGGCGTGGTGACGGTGCGGATCGGTGTTCATGGCTCCCCCTGCCGTGCCGCGGCCGGCAGCGCTGGGCCCGGCCGCTTCGAACAACTGAGCCCACGGTAGGCCGGCCCACCGACAACTTCCGCCGACGGCGCGATGACCTGCGGTTATGACGGCGGCAGACGGTTCCGCGGAACCGCGGGGAGGGCGCCGCGGGGCCGTCGAGAACGGTGCCCGGGCGGTTCCGCGGAACCGCGTCAGCGGCCGGTCGACGCCACGGCATGGGCGCGGAACGCCTCCACCGCGGGGGGAAGCGGGCGGGCCGCCGGCCACACCAGGCCGATGCGCCGGAGCGCGGGCGGGGAGAGCTCGACCTCCACTGTGGCGCCGCCGTCGCCCCGGTCTCCCGCCGGCAGCACAGCGATGCCCAGCCCGGCGCCCACGAGCCCGCGCACGGTGTCGGCGTCCTCGCCCTCGAACGCGATCGTCGGCGCGAAACCGGCGCGGGCGAACAGTGCGTCGGTGATGTGCCGCAGCCCGTACCCGTGCTTGAGCGTGATGAACGTTTCGGCCCGCAGGTCGTGCAGCCGCACGTGCGCGGTCGAGGCCAGCCGGTGTCCGCGCGACACCACCAGGCGCATGGGCTGCTCGTAGAGGACGCACCAGTCCAGGTCGGGGTGGTCGGACTCGCCGGTCCCGCCGGGCAGCGGCGCCGTCAGCGCCAGGTCGATGGACCCGTCGCGCAGCCGGTCGAGCAGCGCCTCGTGGAAGGTCTGCGTCAGGTGGAACCGCACCGCGGGATGGTCCCGGCGGAACCCGCTGACCAGCTGCGGCACCCGCGTCTCGCCGAGCGTGTGCAGGAATCCGAGCGTGACGGTGCCGCTGCGCGGGTCGGCCTCGGCGACGGCGGCCCGCGTGGCCGCCCGCAGCTCGGCGAGCGCCGCGCGGGCGCCCTCCACCAGCAGCTCGCCCGCGCGGGTGAGGCGGATCCCGCGCCCCGCGCGCACCGTGACGTCGGTGCCCAGCGCCGCGGACGTCTCGGCCAGCCAGCGCGTGGCGGTGGGCTGCGGAACGCCGGCGCGCTCGGCCGCGGCCGTCAGCCCCCCGCCCTCGGCGAGGCTGCGCAGCAGCTCCACCCGCGGCGCGAGCACGGCGAGCACGGCGTCGACGGCCGCGTCGGGCGTGTCTGGTGCGTCACGCGCGCCGGCCCGCGCGAGCCTGTCCCCGGTGTTCATACGCTCAGGGTATTCATTCATGGATCAGTGGTCGATACGGTGCGTATTGGACAGATGAATCGGCCGGTTCCTAGCGTCGGGCGCATGGTGTGGGACGGCGCGGAATGAGGCAGGCGGCAGGCTACGGCGCGACGGCGGTCGCCGAGCAGTCCGGCGGCGCGGCCGCGGGGGATCGATTCCCCTACCGGCGGGGCACCACCGCGTTCCGGCGCATCGTGCTGGCACTGTTCGCCGGCGCGCTGTCCACCTTCACCGTCCTCTACAGCGTGCAGGCGCTGCTGCCCGCGCTGGCCGACGACTTCGCGGTGTCGCCCGCGACCGCCAGCCTCGCCCTGTCCGTGTCGACGGCCGCGCTCGCGATCGGCGTCATCCCGCTCACCGCCGTCTCCGAGCACTACGGGCGCATCCCCGTCATGACGGCGTCGCTGTTCGCGGCGGGGATCCTCGCCGTCGCCGCCCCGTTCGCGCCCTCGCTGGCCGTGCTGCTGGTGCTGCGCGCGCTGCTGGGCTTCGCGCTGGCGGGGCTGCAGGCGACGGCGATGTCGTACCTCGCCGAGGAGGTGCACCCGCGCTCGCTGGGCTTCGCGATGGGGCTGTACATCGCAGGCAACGGTATCGGCGGGATGCTGGGCCGCCTGCTCGCGGGCTCGCTCGTGGACGTCGTCGACTGGCGGGTGGCGCTGGGCGTGGTCGGCGCGCTGTCGCTGGTGTGCGCGGTGGTGTTCCGCGCGGCGATCCTGCCCTCGCGCGGCTTCACCCCGCGGCCGGCGCGCGCGCGGGAATCGGCCCGCTCGGTGGCCGCCTCGTTCGCGGATTCCGGCCTGCTGCGGCTCTACGCGGTGGGGTTCCTGCTGATGGGCGGCTTCGTCACCGTCTACAACTATCTGGGCTTCCGGCTGACGGGGCCCGACTTCGGCCTGTCGCAGGGGTTCGTGGGGCTGATCTTCATCGTCTACCTGGCGGGATCGGCGGCGTCGTCGGTGGCGGGCAGGCTCACCGACCGCGTGGGGCGGGGGCGCGTGCTGGTGCTGTGCGGGGGTGCGATGCTGGCGGGCATCGCGCTGATGACCGCGGGCAACCTGACGGTGGTGATCGCCGGGCTCGTGGTCGTCACCGCCGGGTTCTTCGGCTCGCACTCCGTGGCCAGCGGCTGGGTGGGCCTGCGGGCCAAGAGCCTCGGCACGCAGGGGCCGGCCGTGTACCTGCTGTGCTACTACCTCGGTTCCGCGGCCGGCGGCACCCTGGGCGGCTACGCCCTGCACGCCGGCGGCTGGGGCGGGGTCAGCCTCTACACGGGGGCCTTCGCGGCGGGCGTGATCCTGCTGGCGGTGACGCTGCTGCGGCTCGCCCCCGCGGTTCCGCGGAACCGCGAGGGCGCGCATCAGCCCAGGTGAGCGGCCAGGAACTCGCGGGTGCGGATGCCGGCGTCCTCGGCAGCCTCCCGCACGTGCTTCGGTGAGGACGGGTCGGACGCGAAGGCGTGGCCGGCCTCCGGGTAGCGGACGATCTGCGTGGGCGCGTTGACCGGTTCGATCGCCGTGCGCAGCCGCTCCACCTGCTCCGGCGGGATCGAGCGGTCCTTGTCGCCGTAGAACCCGAGCCACGGCACGCGCACCTTCGGCGCCGTGTGCAGGCCCGATTCGAACCCCCGCCAGCGGCCCTTGTCGATGCCGCTGCCGTAGAACGTCACCGCCGCCTCGACGTCGGCGTGCGCGGCCGCCCACAGCGCGATCGTGCCGCCCATGCAGAAGCCGATGATGCCCACGCGCGGCGCGCCCTCGGCCCGCAGGAACCCGGTGGCGTGGCCGATGTCGTCGGCGATCGCGTCGCCGTCGAGCCGCGCCATCAGTGGCCGCGCCTTGTCGAAGTCGTGGTCGTCGATGACGATCGGCCGGCCCGCCTCGCCGCCCGAGCGGTGGTACAGGTGCGGCGCGGCGGCCACGTAGCCGACGTCGGCGAAGATCCGCAGCAGCCACTCGATGTAGCCGGTGACGCCCCAGGCCTCCTGCACCACCACGA
>CAZDSL010000248.1:0-4786 GCA_964507655.1 uncultured Mycobacteriaceae bacterium
CCGCGCTGTCGCCGCGTGCGCCCCGCGGCCGGCGCCGGCTGACGGCGCTCGCCCTCCTGATCGCCGCGGCCGTCGTGGCCGTGGCGGTGGGTCCCGGCCTGTCCCCCGACCGGCTGGCCGAGTGGGCCCGCGGCGCGGGCTGGTGGCTGCCCGTCGCATTCGTCGCGGCACACGCGCTCGTGTGCATCGCGCCGGTCCCCCGCACCGCGTTCACCGTGGCGGCCGGTGTGCTTTTCGCGCCGGCGTGGGCGGTGGCGCTCTCGCTCACGGGCACCGCGCTGGCCGCGGCCGCCGCCTTCCATGCCGGGCGCACGCTGGGCCGCGAGGCCGTGCAGCGGCGGCTGACGCACCCGTCGGTGCGGCGCGTGGACGAGCGCCTCCGGCGCCGCGGCTGGCTGGCGGTCGGCTCGCTGCGCATGATCCCGGTAGTCCCGTTCTCGGTGCTCAACTACTGCTGTTCGGTCTCGGGCGTGCGCATGCCCGCCTACCTGGCGGCGACGGTGGTGGGCAGCCTCCCCGGCACGGTGGCGGTGGTGTTCTTCGGCGAGGCCGTGCGCTCCGGGCCGGACGCCTCGGCGCTGGGGCTGTCGGCGGCCGCGATCGCGCTGGGCGTGGCGGGCCTCGTGATCGATGCGCGCCTGGACGCCTGGCGCTCCCGGCGGGCGGGCGTCCTCGGCGCCGCGGAGCCGTACCGGCCCACCGCACCCGCCGCGCCCGCAGCCCCCGCTCCCGTGCTCGAGTCCAGGCTGGAGGCCTGATTCTGCAAAGTAAAGGGTTAAGCCTTTACTTGATCAAAACAAGGGTATAGGCTTGCCTGAATGGCGGCCGGCCCGGCCGCCGCGCACCGCCGGAGGACACCGGATGTTCGTACTCACCGTCGATCAGCGGCGCAGCAGACGCGACGTCGACCGCGTCGAGGCCCTGCTGCCCGAGGTCAACCGCGCCCCGCTGCTGCGCCCCTTCGAGCGCACGGCCGGCGACGAGATCCAGGCGGTCACCGACAGCGCCCGCCTCGTCGTGACCCTGGTGCTGGACCTCCTCCGGCGCCGCCACTGGAGCGTCGGCGTGGGCATCGGCGAGGTGGAACAGCCGCTTCCCCCCTCCACGCGCGCCGGGCGCGGCCCCGCCTTCGAGTGCGCCCGCACCGCGGTGGAATCGGCCAAGGGCGGCCAGGTGCCGGTGGCGGTGCGCGGCCCCGACGCCGCGCGCACGGAATCGGCGCAGACGTCGCTGGTGCTCACCGGGCTCATCGTGACGCGGCGTTCCCCGCAGGGGCACGCGGCGGTGGGGCTGATGGACCGCGGGCTCAGCCAGGCCGAGGCGGCGGAGGTGCTGGGCATCAGCAAGCAGGCCGTGTCCCAACGCCTCGCCGCCGCCGCATGGCAGCCGGAGGCTTCCGGCCGGGTGCTGGCCGAGCGGCTGCTGCGCGAGGCCGACCGGTGATCGCCGCGGCCCTGGCCCTGCTGGCCGTGCTCGTCGTGCTCACCGCCGCGGCCCGCGTGCCGGCGCTCGGCCGGCCCGCGGGACTGTGCGTGCTCAGCGCCGCCGCGGCCGCAGTGCTCGCCGCCGCGGCGCTGTGCGCCCGGGCCGCCGGCCCGCCCCAGGGCGCTGGCCTGGTGGCCGCCTACGTGCTGACGGTCGCGGCCGCCGCCGTCTCGGCCGACGTGCCGGTGCGCACCGTGTTCGCGGTGGCGCTGGTCCGCCGCTCCCCCGCCGCGCCCGCCGACGAGCCCGACCGGCCCGGGCCGCTGCGCGGAGGCCTCACGATCGGGGTCCTCGAGCGCATCGCCGTGTGCGTGACGCTCCTGGCCGGCTGGCCCGAAGGCATCGCGGTGGTGCTGGCCGTCAAGGGCCTCGCGCGCTACCCGGAGCTGCGT
The DNA here is from genome assembly GCA_964507655.1 of uncultured Mycobacteriaceae bacterium. Taxonomy (GTDB): domain Bacteria; phylum Actinomycetota; class Actinomycetes; order Mycobacteriales; family Mycobacteriaceae; genus Tomitella. Next base: position 1,878 of record CAZDSL010000248.1, read on the forward strand.
GAGAACGACGCGTCCGAGCAGTTCATCATCGGCACGTTCACCAGCGTGCTGTGGTCACTCGCCGTCGCCGGCACCGGGATGCTCCTGCTGCTGTGACGGCGGCTCGGCCGGCCCGCGCAGCAGGCGCGCGGGCGTGCCCTCCAGCGGGTCGACGGGCGTGCGGGCCACCGCCTCCGCCGCGGCCACGGCCTCGGCCACCGCGGGGTCGCTGGCCGTCTCGAACCAGTGCGCCACGTCGTCCCAGTCGTCGTCCACCCCGGGCTGTTCGCCCGCCGGCTCGCTGGGCTCGAAGCGGAACGTGCCGTCGGCGCCGGGCGCGCCGAGCTGCTGGGCGAAGCCCTTGAGGGCCGAGCCGTAATCGCTGGGCACCACCCACACCTTGTTGGCGTCGCCGCGCGCCATCTCGGGCAGCGTCTCGAGGAACTGGTAGGCCAGGAGCTCCGGCGTGGGCCTGCCCTTCTTGATGGCGGCGAAGCGCTTCTCGATGGACTTGGCCTGCCCCTGCGCCCGGAGGTAGTCGGCCGCCCGCTCGCCCTCCGCGTAGAGGATCTGCGACTGCCGCTCGGCCTCCGCCTGCAGGATCGCCGCCTGCTTGGCGCCCTCGGCGGCGAGGATCTGGCTCTGCTTGTTGCCCTCGGCGGTCTTGATGGCCGATTCGCGCTGCCCCTCGGCGGTGAGGATCATCGCGCGCTTCTCTCGGTCGGCCTTCATCTGCTTCTCCATCGACTCCTGGATGGAGGGCGGCGGGTCGATGCTCTTGAGCTCCACCCGCGCCACCCGCAGGCCCCAGCGGCCCGTCGCCTCGTCGAGCACGCCGCGCAGCTGGCCGTTGATGGAATCGCGGGAGGTGAACGTCTCCTCCAGGTTCATGCCGCCGACCACGTTGCGCAGGGTGGTCGTGGCCAGCTGCTCGACGCCCACGATGTAGTCGTTGATCTCGTAGACCGCGGCCTTGGGGTTGGTGACCTGGAAGTACACGACCGTGTCGATGGAGAGCGTGAGGTTGTCCTCGGTGATCACCGGCTGCGGCGGGAACGACACCACACGCTCGCGCAGGTCGACGCGGGCGCGGACGCGGTCGACGAACGGCACCAGAAACGTGAGCTGCCCGGACACGGTGCGCGAGTACCGGCCCAGCCGCTCGATGACGGCGGCCTGCGCCTGCGGCACCAGCGTCACCGATTGGATGATCATCACCACCACGAGCACGACGACGATGATCAGGACGATGATCGCGGGGCCCATCACTGCTCCTTGAAGACGATGGCGGTGGCGCCATCGATACGGAATACGGTCACTTTGTCCCCCTCGCGGTAGGTGGCGGCCGGATCGAGCGGCCGGGCGGTCCAGTCCTGGCCGTCCAGGCGGACGAGGCCGTCGTCCTCCCCCACGGCGCGCAGCACGGTGGCGCTGCGGCCGGGCAGGGCGGCGGTGTTGGTGGGATGCTCCGGGGGCCGGCCGAACCGGCGCAGCAGCACCGGCCGCAGCCCCAGGATCAGCACCAGCGAGACCGCGGCGAACAGGAGCGCGTCGCCCCACACCGGCAGGTCGACCAGCGCGGTGATGCCGGCGGTGCCGAGCGCCCCGCCGGCGATCATGAGCAGGAAGAGGTCGCCGGTGAGCGATTCCGCGGCGGCCAGGAGCACGGCGGCCGCAAACCAGATGAGTGCGGTCACACCACCATCTAACCATCGGCGGCGGTACGGGGCCGGGACGGCGCGCGGCGGCGGCCGGGCCTCACCCCACGCTGCCCGGGCTCACGCGCCCCTCATACGGCCCCGGCCCCCGCCGGCCGCTCAGTCCTCCTCGGTGACGAAGTCGATCAGCCGCTCGACCGCGCCGATCAGCGGCGTCTCGAGGTCGCGGAAGCTCGACACGGCCCCGTTGACGCGGCGCCACCCGTCAGTGGGCGTGCCCCAGCCCAGCTCGCGGCACACGCCCGTCTTCCAGTCGGTGCCGCGGGGGATCTCGGGCCAGGCCGGGATGCCGACCGCCGCGGGCTTCACGGCGGCCCACACGTCGATGTAGGGGTGCCCGGTGACGAGCACGTGCGGCCCGAGGTTCTGCGTCATGCGCGTCTCCTTGGAGCCGGAGACCAGGTGGTCGGCGAGCACCCCCACCCGGCGCCCCGGGCCCGGCCGGAACTCGGCGAGCCGCTCGGCGAGGTTGTCGAGCCCCTCGAGGAACTCGACGACGACCCCCTCCACGCGCAAGTCGTGCCCCCACACCCGCTCGACCAGCGCCGCATCGTGCAGTCCCTCGACCCAGATGCGCGCGGCTCGGGCGGTGCGCGCGCGCAGGCCCTCGACGCGCACCGAGCCCGACGCGGAGCGCCGCGGGGCCGGCCGCGCGGGTGCGGGGCGCGTGAGCGTGACCGGCCGGCCGTCGATGAGGAACGCCGACGGGCGCATCGCGAACAGGCGGGTGGCGCCGCGGGCGTCCTCGAGCCGCGCGAACAGCCCGTCGCCCGTCTTCTCCACCGCCACCACGGCGCCGCAGAAGCCCGTCGCCGCGTCTTCGACGACGAGGCCGCGCTCGGCGGCCACCTCGGGGGCCACGCGCGCCCGTCTGCGGGGGTGTCCGGCGAAGATGTCGCCGCCATACATGTCGCTCACGGGGCACCAGGCTAGGACGCCGCGACGCCCGCGCACCGGACGACACGCGGGCAGAGCACTATCCTGGTCGGATCATGACCGATCCCTCCGGGCGCCGGGGTGCGCCCGTCCCCTCCGTACGCCGCGTCCCGCCCGCTCCCCCGCCCGAGGGGCACGCGTCGCTGACCCTCGCGCTGTGGGCGGCGGCGTGGCTGGGCGGCGGGGTGCCGCCCGACGCGGCGATCTCCGCGGTCTCGCGCTGGGCGCCGCTGCACGTGGCGAGCGCCGCCTCGGAGGAGGCCGCCACCCGCACCG
>CAZDSL010000249.1:0-4756 GCA_964507655.1 uncultured Mycobacteriaceae bacterium
GCGGGTGCGCCCTGCGGCGGTGCGGGTGCGGCGGCGGGCCCCGGCGCCGACCCCTGGTTGCCGGCCGCGGGTCTCCCTGAACCGGACTGCGCTGCACCGGACTGCGCTGCACCGGACTGCGCTGGGCCGGACCCGGACCCGCCGGACGACGCCCCGCCCTGCTGCGGGTTCGTGCCGAACTCGCCGGTGAACAGCGAATCGTCGCCGTCGAGAAGATGCTTGGTGATGGCGGCGCGGGGCGTCATGCCGCGCAGCTGCTGCAGCTCGGAGAGGGGCTTGCGCAGGTCATCGAACTCGGGGCCGAGCTCCTCGCGCAGCTGTGTCTGCGCGCCGGTGGCGTACCCGCGCACCTGCTTGATGGTGCGCGCCAGCCAGGACATGGCGCCGGGCAGCCGCTCGGGCCCGAGGATGACGAGGCCGGCGATCACGATGACCACCATCTCGCCCCAACCGATATTGCCGAACACAGGGAAAGAATACGTGGTGCGCACGCGCCGCGCCCGCGCGACGGGCGTGCCCGCGGGATCAGTCGCTGACGGGGGTCACGGTGACCGTGACCGTGCGGCCGTCGCGCACCAGCTTCACCGGGGCGTCCTTGCCGATGGTGAGCTCGTGCACCGCGACGGTGAGCTCGTCGGCGCTCGCCACCGAGCGCCCGCCCACCTCGACGATGACGTCGCCCTCGAGGATCCCGGCCCGCTGGGCGGGGCTGCCGGCCTGCACGTTGGCCACCTGGGCGCCGGTGACCCTGTCGTTGGACACCGTGCGCGCGTTGACGCCGATCTCGGGGTGATGCATGCGGCCGTGCGCGATGAGCTCCTGCGCCACCCGTGCCACGGTGTCGACGGGGATGGCGAAGCCCAGGCCGATCGAGCCGCTGCTGTCGGCCCCGAGCGTGCGGATGGCCGAGTTGATGCCGATCACCCGCCCCTGCGCGTCGACGAGCGGGCCGCCCGAGTTGCCGGGGTTGATCGCGGCGTCGGTCTGGATGGCGTCGATGACGGCGTCGGTGTCGGTGTCGCCGCCCGAGAGCGGCACCGGCCGGTTGAGCGCGCTGACGATGCCCTCGGTGACGGTGCGGTTGAGGCCCAGCGGCGAGCCGACGGCGACGACGTCGGCGCCGACCCGGATGCGGGACGAGTCGCCGAGGCGGGCGACGGTGAGGTTGTCGACGTCGTCGACCTTCACCACGGCGAGGTCGGTCTTCGTATCGCGCCCGACGATGCGGCCGGGCACCGACTGGCCGTCGGAGAAGACCACCTGCAGCTCGGTGTTGTCCGGCTCGGTCGCCGCCTTGGAGATGACGTGGTTGTTGGTGACGATGTAGCCCTTGCCGTCGATCACCACGCCCGACCCCGAGCCGACCTCGTCGGGCGAGGTGACCTGGATCGACACCACCGAGGGCACCACGGCGGCCGCGATGGCGATGGTGCGGTCGGCGGGGGCGGCGGGCGCCTCGTCGTCCTGCACCAGCCGCACCGACGAGCTGGTGAGCGAGTCTCCCCCTCCGCCGGCGTAGCGCCCGATCACACCGCCGAGCACCCCGATGGCGAGCGCCAGCACCGCCAGCACCGCCAGGGCACGGGGCGCCACCCGGCCGCCGAAGAGGACCTCGCGCACCCCGAGCCGGGCCCCCGGGGCCGCCGGCGCCGCCTCGCCCTCCTCGCGGGGCGCCTCGTGCGCCACGGCGGAGGGATCGCGCCATGGGTCGGCGGGGGCGGCCTCGCCGCCGGCGGCGCCGCCGGGGCCCGGCTCGTCGGGGTCGCGCTGCACCGGCTCGGCCGCCCCCTCGGGACGGCCGTAGGCCTCGGCGAGAACCGGATCGGCCGGGTCACGCGGCGGGGGCGCGGCGGCGGCCGGACGCCCGCCCGCGAACGATCCGGTCACGCCCTCGGGACGGCCGAACGCGCGGGCCTCGGCACCGTCCACCGGAGGCGTGCGCAGCGGGCCCGGGCCGATGCGGCCCTCCCGCGCCCCGGCGCCGTCGTCATCCGAATCCCAGTTCACCTACGCCCCCTCCGGCGCTCTCGCCGTCGTCTGCCCGTCGTCCGCGGCGCCGCGCACCCGGGGGCGGCACCGCGCGCCGGCGCCGCGGGGCGCCGGACGCTTCCGGACCACAGTATTGGCCACCCGCCGCCGGCGCACGGAACCGGCCACGGCCCCGCGGGCGCGCCCGGCGCGCTCAGAACGGCCGGCGGCGCGTCGCCGGGCCCCGGCGCGGCGGCTCGTCGTCGGCGGAGGCGAGGGTGCGCGGAATCGACCGGAGATGCCCCAGCAGCGCCTCGGGGAGGCTGGGCGTGGCGGACGACTGCAGCGCGGCGCGGGCGTGCGCCTGCGCGTCGACCTCGCCGGCGCACAATGGGCACTCCGCGATGTGCGCGGAGGCCCGCAGGTGGGCGTTCATGCGGAGTTCGCCGTCGACGTAGGCGGCCACCGCCTCGGTGGCCAGGTGCCCGGTGCCGCCGGAGGCGGGGCCGAGCGAGAAGTGGGACCCGGTGTGCGTACGCGCACGGTCGTGCCGCATCGAATCGAACATCCTCCGCCCTTTCCTGCCGTCCGCCGCGGGCGCGGCGGGCCGCGCCGTCACCGCCGCCGCCCCGGGGAGCCCTGCCGGTCGCCGTCGCGCGGCTCCTGCGCGGCCGCCGCCGCGAGGTGCTCGCGGATGGCCTGACGTCCGCGGTGGATCCTGCTCCGCACGGTACCCAACTTCACGCCCAGAGTGGCGGCGATCTCCTCGTACGAGAGGCCTTCGATGTCGCACAGCACCACCGCGGCACGGAACTCGGGCGCGAGCGCGTCGAGGGCCCGCTGCAGGTCGGGGGCCAGGCGCGCGTCGTGGTAGATCTGCTCGGGCCCGGGCCCCTCGGAGGGGACGCGCTCGTAGTCCTCCGGCAGCGCCTCCATGCGGATGCGGCCGCGGCGCCGGACCATGTCGAGGAAGAGGTTGGTGGTGATGCGGTGAAGCCAGCCCTCGAAGGTGCCGGCGCGGTAGCTCGACAGCGAGCGGAACACGCGGATGAACGTCTCCTGCGTGAGGTCCTCGGCGTCGTGCGGGTTGCCCGAGAGGCGGTAGGCCAAGCGGTAGACGCGATCGGCGTGCTCGCGGACCAGGTCGTCCCACGTGGGCATGGCCGACGGGTCGCCCGTGGCGTCGAACACGGCCGTGCCGCCGGGCGCCGGCTGCTCCGCGCCGGGGACGGTGGTGTGGGGAGTGGTCCGCTCGGGGGCGGGCGTGTCGGTGTCGGTCATGCTGCCATCCGCATCCTGGTCGGCCGTGTGATGGTCTGTGCGACGGCCGCGCCCCTGCGCCCCGTCGGCGTCCGCGGTGCGGGTGCACCCGGTAGCCCTGGCTGAGATGCCGAACCTCCTCGACGACGATTCCCGTGCCCTGTCCAACGCGCGCCGGCCTGCGATTGTTCCGGCCCGTGCCGCAGCGGCCGGGCCGCCACCGCGCCACCGGTGCCGTCGGCGTTCACTCTGCCCCGTCCGCGTGTGCCTTCACTGGGAGCAGCCTGAGCATCTGCTGAGAAACCGGCGCGCCGTGGTGCGCCCGCACGCCTCCCCCGCGCGCTCGCGCGCGATACGCTCCCAAGCGTGACCGACGACGACCGCCACCAGGACACCGCCTCCCTCCGCCCCGCGCTGTGCGAGTACGCCGACGCCTTCGCGGCCGACCGTGCCGCCGGCGGCGCGGCCGGGGTCCCGCCGGCCGCGGCCCTCGCCGACGCGCGCGAACGCGCGGCCGACCTCGGCGTTCCCGCCGTGTCCGACGCCGTGGGAGCCGCCCTGTCCATGCTGGCCCGCGTGGTCGGGGCGCACACCGTGGTCGAGGTGGGCACGGGCGCCGGCGTGAGCGCCCAGTGGCTGCTGCACGGTATGCGCGACGACGGCGTGCTCACCACCATCGACATCGAGCCCGAGCACCAGCGCACCGCCCGCGCGGCCTTCGCCGCGGCCGGCATCGCGCCGTCGCGCACCCGCCTCATCGGCGGCCGGGGCCTCGACGTGCTGCCGCGCCTGGCCGACGCCTCCTACGAGATGGTCTTCGTCGACTGCGGCGGGTCCGACCACGCCCCGTACGTCGCCGAGGCGGTGCGCCTGCTGCGCCCCGGCGGGATGCTGGCCGTGCACGGCCTGCCTGCCGCGGGCACGCCGTGGGACCAGTCCCGGCGCGACGCCGCCGCCCTCGACGCGCGCGAGACGCTGCGCCTGCTCGCCGAGCACGACGCGCTGCTCCCCTCCCTGCTTCCGCTGGGCGGCGGGCTGATCTGCGCGGCCCGCGCCTGACGCCCTCAGCGCCGCCCCGCCGGCCGCCGGAACAGCCGCACGGTGACGTCGCCCGTCACCGGCTGGTCCTCCGGCAGACCGTCGATCCGCCGCGCCCGTTCCTGCGCGGAGAGGTGCCGCGCCGACGGCCCCATGCCCACGATGGCGGCGATGCCCGCGCGCCCGGGGCGCATCGTCCAGCGCACCCGCTGGGGCGCGGCGGCGTCGAACCCGCGCATCGTCTCCGCCAGGCGCCGCTCCTTCTCGTCGTCCACGTGCAGCAGGCCCAGCGGCCGCACCAGCTCCGCCAGATGCCCCGGCCCCGGCGCGGCCACCAGCACCGCGCCGCCCGGCGCGAGCAGGCGCGCGTATTCGGCCGTGTTCCGCGGCGCGAACACGCACAGGATCAGCGCCGCCGCGCCGTCGGCCACGGGCACCGCCGACCACGCGTCGCCGAGCAGCGCCGCCGCGCGGGGGTGCGCCCTGGCCG
>CAZDSL010000250.1:0-4747 GCA_964507655.1 uncultured Mycobacteriaceae bacterium
ATCGTGTTCGGGCAGCTGACGGCGCTGGCGGGCGCCGAGGCGCACGGGTCCGTCGCCGCAGCGAAGGCGCTGCACCTGCTGACGCATCCCGGCGGCATCGATCCGGCGTCGCTCATCACGGGCGGCATCACGCTGGCGGTGCTGCTGGGGCTGGCGCGCACCCGACTGGCGCTCATCGGATCGCTCACGGCGCTGGCGGCGTCGACGGTGGTGGTCATCGTGTTCGGGCTCGACTCGGTGCGCCGGGTGGCGGACGTGGGCGGCATCCCCCGCGGCATCCCCCTGCCCGGCATCCCCGACCTGTCGCTGCTCACGCCGTCGCTCCTCGCCTCGGCGGCCGCGGTGGCCGTCATCGTGCTGGTGCAGGGGGCGGGCGTCGCGGAGGTGGCGCCCAACCCGGACGGGACGCGCTCCGACCCGAACAGCGATTTCGCCGCCCAAGGAGTGGGCAACGTGGCGTCGGCCGTGTTCGGCGGGCAGCCGGTGGGCGGGTCCGTGGGGCAGACCGCCGTGAACCTGGCCGCGGGGGCGCGGTCACGGTGGGGAGGGGTGTTCTCGGGGCTGTGGATGCTCGCGATCCTGGTGGCGTTCGCCGGGCTGGTGGGCAAGGTCCCCATGCCGACGCTCGCCGCGATCCTCATCTTCGCCGCCGTCGGATCCATCCGGGTGGGCACCATCCGCACCATCCTGCGCAGCGGCCCGACGTCGGTGATCGCGCTGCTCACCACCCTCGGCGCCACGCTGGCGCTGCCGGTGAGCGCGGCGGTGGGCATCGGGGTGGCGCTCTCGCTGCTGCTGCAGCTCAATCAGGAGGCGATGGACCTGCGGCTGGTGCGGTTGGTTCCCGACGAGCGCGGGTTCCGCGAGGAGCGCCCGCCGCAGCGCCTAGGCGACGGCGAGATCGTCATCCTCAACATCTACGGCAGCCTGTTCTACGCGGGGGCGCGGACGCTGCAGGTGCTGCTGCCCGACCCCGGTGAGGCGGACGGCCCGGAGGTGATCCTGCGACTGCGGGGGCGCACCACGCTGGGCGCCACGTTCTTCATGGTTCTGCTCGACTACGCCGACCGGCTGCACCGGCGCGGCGGCAGCCTATACCTCACGGGCCTGAGCAGCGAGCTCGCCGCGTACTGGAACGAGGAGCGGCTGCGGGGCCTGGGGCTGTCGGTGCGCACGTTCAACGCGACGCCGGTGCTGGGCGAGTCGACGATGCGGGCGCTCGAGGACGCGCGGGCCCACCGGATCGTGCGGGAGTGACGGCGGCCGGCAGACGCGACGACGCCCGGCGGGTACGGGATCCCGCCGGGCGCCGCCGTGGCCGTCAGCCCGCCAGCGCGCGGGCCTTGAGCTGCTCGAACTCGTCGGGCGTGATGGTGCCGGCGTCGAGCAGCGCCTTGGCGGAGGCGATGTGGTCGGCCGGCGACGCGCCGCCCGCGGCGTCCTTGATGTACTGCCGCGCGGCGTCGTCGGCCTCCTTGTTGGCCCGGGCCTGGCGTTCGGCCATGCCGCGGCCGCGCGCCACCACGTAGACGAATGCCGTCAGGTACGGGATCACGACCAGGAAGATGATCCACACGACCTTCCAGCCGGCGGCCAGCTTATGGTCCCGGAACAGATCGGTCAGGATCATGAACAGCAGGATCAGATACGCGATGAACGCGAAAACGACGATGGTGTACCACACCACGTTCCAGATCGAACCCCAGTCCACAGCGCCTCCTCGAGTGCACTTCCGCGCCCGCACCGGTTGCCCCGACCGAGCCTTCGTCACGGGGCGCCCGGCGCCCCGTCCCCCGCAGAGTAGGGACGGCAACGACGGTCGGGCCTCACCCCGCGGGGGTGAAACCGGGGGCGCGGTGCGATCACCCGCTTCGGATGACGCGCGCGCCGCGGCGGGGGCCGAGGATCTGCGGTGACACCGCCGCGGGGTCCGCCTGCACCGCGCGACCTGCGGCCTCCCGCCTCGCAAGGAGGTTCCCCATGACCACACCGACATCCGCCGATCCGTCCGCCGAACCCGCGGGCGGTGGCGTCCGGGAAGGCTTCGCGGCCTTCGGATCTATCGTGGCCGGCATCGTCCTGCTGATGAACGGCGTGCTGCAGATCTTCGAGGGCGTCTCGGCGATCTCCACCGACCGGATCATCGTGGTCGGGCAGGACTACACGTACTCGTGGAACACCACTGCGTGGGGCTGGATCCACGTGGTCCTCGGCGCGCTGATCGTGCTGATCGGGCTCGCGGTGATGGGCGGAGCGCAGTGGGCGCGGCTGTGCGCGATCGCGCTCGCGTGCCTGGCGATCATCGCGAACTTCCTGTGGCTGCCGTACTACCCGTGGTGGTCGGTGCTGCTCATCGCGCTGAACCTGTTCGTGATCTGGGCGCTGGCGACCTGGCAGCCGCGGAGGGTCTGAGCCTCCCCGCCCCCGTGTCAGGGCGCGGCATCGGGGCGCGGAGGGGCCGCCACCGCGTCATCGACGGCCTGGTACACCGCGAACTGCGCGTCGGCCGCGTCGCGCAGCACGTCGCGGACCTGGCCCACGTCGCGGGCGATCCGCAGCTCGACACCCCTGCGGGCCAGGCTCCGCTGCAGCTCCTCGAGCATCTGCGTGGCGCTGACGTCGATGGTGGGCGTCGTTTCGGCGTCGAGCACCACCACGCGGGTGCGCTCGTCGCAGGACGCAGCGATGGCGGTGCGCACGGCGTCGGCGTTGGCGAAGTACAGGCCCGACTCCACGCGCACCACCACGGTGCCGTCGGGGCCGGTGGCGTCCGGGTGGCGGTCCACGTCCACCCAGGCGCGGCCGTGCCGCCCGAGGCGTGCGACGTGCGGGCGTGACGAGCGGTACACGAGCAGCAGCATCGACACCGCGATGCCGATGAGCAGGCCGGGAAGAGTGTCGAACAGCAGCACGCCGAGCATCGCGGCCAGGGCTGCGAGGAAGTCGGCGCGCGCCGCGACGCCGTAGATGCTGCCCAGGCGCGCCGACCAGACGCCGTACAGCCGGCGCAGCGAGGTGATGTCCACCAGCTCGATCACCGCGGCGATGACGACGGCGGCGAGCGTCGCCTCGGGCAGCTTCTCGAACAGCCCCGTGAGGAACAGCAGGGTGAGCACCGTGAGCACCGCGACCACCAGGCCGCTCACCTGCGTGCGGGCGCCGGCGCCGCCGTTGACGGCCGTCTTCGACAGGCTGCCGTTGACGACCATCCCCGAGCACAGGCCGGCGCCGACGTTCGCCGCGCCGAGGCCCAGCAGTTCCCTGTTGGCATCCACCTCGTACCCGGCCTTCGCGGCGTAGGTCTTGGCCGCGCCCAACCCCTCCGCGAATCCGATCAGCAGCACGCCGAAGGCGGGGCCCGCCAGGTCGTAGTAATCGTGCAAGTCGCCGTCGGGCAGGCCGAGCGACGGCAGGCCCGCGTCGATGTGCCCGACGATCGCCACGCCGTGGTCGTCCAGCGACAGTGCCGCCACCGCGCCGATGCCCAGCAGCACCACCACGAGCGAGCCGGGGACGAGCGGCAGCCACCGGCGGAGGACGAGCACCAGCGCCAGGCTCACCGCGCCGACGACGAGGGTGCGCCAGTCGGTGCCGCCCAGGTGCCGGAGCACGCCCCAGGCCTGCACGAAGAAGTCGCCCTCCTCCTTGTCGACGCCGAACAGCGTGGGGGCCTGGCCGGCGATGATCGTCAGCGCCAGGCCCACGATGAACCCCTTGAGCACGGGCTCGGAGATGAACGACGCCGCGAACCCCAGGCGGCACACCCCGGCGAGGAGGCCCGCGATGCCGGTCATGATGGCCAGGACGGTGGTGAGGGCGAGGAAGCGGCCGTCATCGGCGCCGGCGAGGGGGGCGATGATCGCGGCGGAGAGGGCCGCGGTGGCCGACATGGGGCCGACGACCAGGTGCCGCGAGCTGCCGGCCGCCGCATACAGCACGAGCGCCGGCACCGCGGCGTAGAGGCCCACCACCGGGGTGACGCCGGCGATGGTGGCGTACGCCAGCGATTCGGGAACGAGCACGGCCCACACCGTGAGCCCGGCGAGGACGTCGGGACGCAGCCACGCCGTGCGGTATCCCTGCAGCGAGGCGAAGGCGATCCAGGTGCGGGGGCTTCCAGATGCCACGGGCGGTCCTTCCTGCGCGGCGGTGTGGCGGGAAGTGTGGCATCGGTGCGCGGCGGACGAGATCACCCGCGCGGGGCGAAACGCGTGGGTGCGGGGTCGCCGAGCCCGTGTGGCGGCGGGGCCCGGGGCAGGTGCGGGGCGGGTGTGGCCGCGCGGTGCCCGGTACGAGCGAGCGAAGGCCCCGGCGGCGAGTACGCCACCGGGGCCCGGTCAGTCGATCTTCGTCAGACCGCCAATGCGCGCGACTTGAGCCGCTCGAATTCCTCCGGGGTGATCACCCCGGCATCGAGCAGGCCTTTCGCCTTGGCGATATCGTCCGCGGGCGACGTGCCGACGGCGTTCTGAATGTACTCGCGCGCGGCGGCATCCGCGTCCTTGTTGGCCTGCGCCAGACGCTCGCTCATCCCGCGGCCCCGGGTCACGATGTACGTGAATGCGGTGAGGTACGGGATGACCACGAGGAAGATGATCCACACGACCTTCCACCCTACGGCGAGCTTACGGTCCCGGAACAGATCGCCGAGGATCATGAACAGCAACAGCAGGTATGCCACGAATGCGAAGATGACAATCGTGTACCACACCACGTCCCCGATCGAACTCCAGTGCACGGCGCCTCC
>CAZDSL010000251.1:0-4713 GCA_964507655.1 uncultured Mycobacteriaceae bacterium
CCGGTGCCGTCGATGTCGAGGCCCGCGCGGAACGAGTCGTACACCGCGGGCGTGGTGTTGCAGAACCCGTAGGCGCCCTTGTCGGCGATGACGATGCGGTTGCCCTCGTAGCCGTAGATCTTGCCCACCGCGATGGCCACCAGCAGGCCCACCAGCGAGATGTGGAAGACGAGGTTGCCCGCCTCGCGCAGGTAGCCGCGCTCGGCCGAGACGGTGACGGCGCCGCCGTCCTCGGTGCGCGTCTCGGTCTTCCAGCCGCGCAGCATTCCGCGGACGGTGCCCACGGCCTCGTCGACGCCGCCGTCCAGGGTGCCCTGGGCGTGGTGCGGCAGGCGCGAGAGCCGGCGCGGGGCGCGCACCGGCGGCGTGCGCAGGGCCTTGGCGTGCGCGATCACGCGCGGCGTGATGCAGCCGACCAGCGAGATGAACAGCAGCACGTAGATGGCGGTGAACCAGAAGCTGCCGAAGACGTTGTAGACCTCGAGCTTGTCGAACAGCGGCCCGATGATGTCATGGTCGGCGATGTACTGGTCGACCTTCTGCGCGTTGAGGCTGCGCTGCGGCACGAGGGCGCCGGGGATCGCGGCCAGCGCCAGGAGGAACAGCAGCACCAGCGCCGTCCGCATGCTGGTGAGCGACCGCCACAGGTTGCGCACCAGCGCCGCCGCGCGCCGCACCGGGCCGCCCCGCCGCCGCCCGGGGCCGGGGCCACCGGCCGCGCCGGTCTCGCCGGCCTGGGCGGGATCCGCCGTCGACGTGCTCACCGCGACTTCCTCACGACTGCTGCTCCTTCATCACTCGAGACCTTCCGCACCCGGCGCATCAGATCGGCAGGACCGTGTCCGACACGAACGCCGACTGGACCCAGCCGACGAACTCGCCCCACAGGCCGGTGACCAGGGCGACGCCCACCGCGATGAGCAGCACGCCGCCGATCACCTGGATGGTGCGCGCGTGCCGGCGCAGGAAGCCGACGCCGCGCAGGGCCGTCGCCGACCCCAGCGCCAGGACCACGAACGGCAGGCCCAGGCCGATGCAGTAGGCGACGATGAGCACCACCCCCCGCGCGGCGGTGGTGCCCTCCGTGCCCGCCGCCACCGAGATCACGCCGGTGAGCGTGGGCCCCAGGCACGGGGTCCAGCCCAGCGCGAACACGGCGCCCAGCAGCGGCGCGCCGACCAGCGACGTCAGCCGCGCCGGGATGCGGCGCGTGTCGCGCTGCAGGGCCGGGAAGAACCCGATGAACACCAGGCCCATGACGATCGTGACCACGCCGCCGATGCGCTCGATGGTCTGGCGGTTCTCGCCGATCACCGTGATCGCGCCGAACACGGTGGCCGTGAGCAGCACGAACACCACGGTGAAGCCGGCGACGAACATCGCCGCCGCCCCCGCCACGCGCCAGCGGCCCGAGCGGTGCGATCCCGAACGCGCCTCGGCCACCGTCACCGCGGGCGCCTCCGCCCCGGCCACCCCGGCCAGGTACGACAGGTAGCCGGGCACCAGCGGCACCACGCACGGCGAGGCGAACGAGACGAGGCCGGCCAGCAGGCACGCCGCGAGCGCCAGCAGCAGCGGACCGCTCGACGCGGCGGTGTAGAACGCGTTGTCCTCCACCCCCGCGGCCAGGAGCGCCGCGGTGCTCACGTGCCCGCCGGCTGCTCGGCCGCGACGCGCTCGACCACCGGCTGCAGCTCCTCGGCGGTCAGCGCCTTGAGGAACACGGCGGCCACGCGGTGCTCACGGTCGAGCACCAGGGTGGTGGGGATGACGTTGGCCGGGAAGTTGCCCAGCGCGGTGATCGTGCGCATCGCGGGGTCGTAGATCGACTGGTACTGCACGCCGCGGCGCACCATGAAGTCGCGGGCGGTGGACTTGTCGTTGTCGCGCACGTCGATGCCCAGGAACTCGACGCCCTGCGCGCGCGTGGCCTGATAGACCTGCTCGAGGGCGGGCACCTCGCCGCGGCACGGGCCGCACCACGAGCCCCACACGTTGAGCACCACGACCTTGCCGGCGTACTGGTCCAGCTCGATCTGCGCGGAATCGTCCATGAGCGATTCGCCGTGCAGGTCGCCCAGGCTGCCGCGCTCGGCGGGCGGGTCGTAGTAGATCTCCGTCTTTCCGCCGGGCGAGACGAACTGGAACGTGCCGCCGTGCGTCACCGCGTCGGAGCCGGTGGAGCAGCCCGCCGCGAGCAGCATCCCCGCGCACGCGACGGCGGCGAGGACGGCGAGGCGCAGGCGGCGGGCCGGGCGCCGGGCGCGGCGCGTCATGCCCCCGTCACCCGGGGGTCGGAGGCGCCCGCGGGCTCCGAATAGACGATGTCGACCAGGTGGTCGCCCTCGAACACGAGGCTGGTGAGCGAGGCCAGCCCGCACTGGCGGCGGCGCGGGTCGTGCCAGAGCCTCTCGCCCTGGAGGAACCGGCGCAGCGTCCACACCGGCAGCTGGTGGCTCACGCACACCGCCTCGTGGCCGCGGGCCTGGTCGCGCGCGGTGTTCGCGGCGGCGAGCATGCGGTGCGCGATCTGCAGGTACGGCTCGCCCCACGACGGCGTGAACGGATCGCGCAGCTTGGGCCAGTGCCGCGGGCGACGCAGCGCGCCGTCGCCCACCGCCACGCGCAGCCCCTCGAAGGCGTTGTCGGCCTCGATGAGGTGCTCGTCGGTGGCCACCTCCAGGCCGTGCGAGGCGGCGATGGGGGCGGCCGTCTCCTGGGCGCGCTGCAGGGGCGAGGCGACGACGTGGGTGATGTCGTGGTCGGCGAGCGCCTCCGCCACGGCGCGCGCCTGGGCCCGGCCGTTGAGCGAGAGACGGAAATTCGGCAGGCGGCCGTAGAGGATGCCGGTGGGATTGTGCACCTCGCCGTGCCGCAGGAAGTGCACGATCGTGCGGGTCGGATCGCTCACTGCTCGCCTTCCTGTGCCTGTGCGGCCGCCCGGGCCGCGGCCGTCGCCGCCGTGGCGATGGTCTCGAACGCGTCGTCGTCCAGCGCCGCGGACACGAACCAGGTCTCGAAGGCACTGGCCGGCGCGTACACGCCGTGATCGAGCAGCGCGTGGAAGAACGCGGGGTACCGCCACGTCTGGGAGTTCTTGGCGCCGGCGAAGTCGCGGACCGGCTCGGACGCGAAGAACAGCCCCACCATGGTGCCCGCGTGCTGCACCTGATGGGGCACGCCGGCGGCGGTGAGGGCGTCGCCCAGAATGGTACGCAGCGTCCGGGCGTTGCGCTCCAACGCCTGGTAGACGGCGTCGTCGGCGGCGCGCAGCGTGGCCAGACCGGCCGCCATGGCCACCGGATTGCCCGAGAGCGTGCCCGCCTGGTACACGGGCCCCTGCGGCGCGAGGTGCGCCATGACGTCGGCTCGCCCGCCGAAGGCGGCCGCGGGCAGGCCGCCGCTGATCACCTTGCCGAAGGTGGTCAGGTCGCCCGCCACGCCGTCGATGCCGTACCAGCCGGTGGCCGAGGCGCGGAAGCCCGTCATCACCTCGTCCATGATCAGCAGCGCGCCGTGGTCCGTGCACAGCCGCCGCAGCCCCTCGTTGAAGCCGGGCGCGGGCGGCACGGTGCCCATGTTGCCGGCGGCCGCCTCGGTGATGACGCAGGCGATCTCGCCGGGCATCTCCGCGAAGGCGCGCTCGACGGCGGCCAGGTCGTTGTAGGGCAGCACGATGGTGTCGGAGGCCTGCGCGCCCGTCACGCCGGGCGAGGTGGGCAGGCCGAACGTGGCGACGCCCGAGCCCGCGTCGGCGAGCAGCGCGTCGACGTGGCCGTGGTAGCAGCCCGCGAACTTGACGATCTTGCTGCGCCCGGTGAACCCGCGGGCCAGCCGCACCGCCGACATGGTGGCCTCGGTGCCCGAGTTGACCAGCCGCACCTGCTGCACCGGGTCGATGCCGCTGACGATCTCCTCCGCCAGCTCCACCTCGCGCTCGGTGGGCGCGCCGAACGACAGGCCCGACTCCGCGGCGCGCTGCACGGCCTCGACCACCTGCGGATGCGCGTGGCCCAGGATCATCGGCCCCCACGAGCAGACCAGGTCGACGTAGGTGTTGCCGTCCTCATCGGCGAGCCGGCAGCCGCGCGCCGAACGGATGAACGGCGGCGTGCCGCCCACGGAACCGAAGGCGCGCACCGGGGAGTTCACGCCGCCGGGCGTCACGGCGGACGCGCGGCGGAACATGCCCTGCGAGACGGTGCGGACCGTCGTGCCGCGCGCCGGATCGGAACCGTCGCCTGCCTGGGAGGTCGATGCAGTCACGTCCACAAGTGTCCCAGCTTGCGCCCACCCGTCAACGACAGGGTGTAGTGAGGTGGCCCGGGTCACCGGCGCCGGCGGGCGCGGGGCCTGGGCGGCGGCTCAGCGGACGGGGCTCAGTAGACGGGGCTGAGGTCGTCGTACAGCACGGCGTGGCAGGGGATGGTGGGCAGGCACACCTCGGGGCTGCGCACCATGGCCTGCCGCACGCCCGCCACCACGCGGTAGTAGTGGTAGGTGACGCCGTCGACGGTGGTGGCGCGCACGTCGCCGCCGCCGAGGATGAGGTCTTTGTCGGTGTGCAGGACGTCGTCGATCGAGGTGATGCCGTACACCTGCAGCTCGTGCGCCCCGCCGGGGATGGGCGTGAGCCCCGGCGGCGCCGCCGACGCCGCCCCCGCGCCGGCCACCGCGATGCCGCCCGCCAGCGCGAGCCCCGCCGCCGCCGCG
>CAZDSL010000252.1:0-4694 GCA_964507655.1 uncultured Mycobacteriaceae bacterium
GAGGCCAAGTACCTGCCGATGGAGCCGGGGCGCTACGTGATCACCCCCGAGCAGGTGCGCGACGCGGTGGACGAGAACACCATCGGCGTCTGCGCGATCCTGGGCACCACGTTCACCGGCGAGTTCGAGCCCATCGGCGCCATCTCCGAAGTGCTCGACCACCTCGCCGAATCGGGCGGGCCGGACGTCCCCCTGCACGTCGACGGCGCCTCCGGCGGCTTCGTCGCCCCGTTCCTGCACCCCGACCTCGAATGGGACTTCCGCAACCCGCGCGTGGTCTCGATCAACGTCTCGGGCCACAAGTACGGGCTGACCTATCCGGGCATCGGCTTCGTGATCTGGCGCAGCGCCGAGTACCTGCCGGAGGACCTGGTCTTCCGCGTGAATTACCTGGGCGGCGACATGCCCACGTTCACGCTGAACTTCTCACGCCCCGGCAACCAGGTGGTGGGCCAGTACTACAACTTCATCCGGCTCGGCCGCGAGGGCTACCAGGCGATCATGGAGACCCTGCGCGACACGGCCGTGTGGATCGGCAAGCAGGTCGAGCAGATCGACGGGCTGCGGCTGGTGAGCGACGGCACCGCCATCCCGGTGCTGGCGTTCGAGCGCGACTCGACCGACGGCTACACCGTCTTCGACGTCTCCCACGAGCTGCGCTCGATGGGCTGGCAGGTGCCGGCGTACACGATGCCGGAGGGCGCCGAGGACGTGGCGGTGCTGCGGGTGGTGGTGCGCGAGGGCTTCAGCCGCGACCTGGCGGCGCGGATGGTCGACGACCTCAAGACCGTGTGCAAGCGGCTCGAGGGCGGCGTCGAGATCAAGTCGGTGGCCAGGCACTTCGCCCACTGACGCGCGCGCGAGATGGTGGCGTCCCGCCCGCACGGGGAACACGATCGCGACCACGCGCGCCGCGTGCTCGACGCGGCGCTGCGCATCGGTTCGCTGCTGCTGTCGTGCAACTCCGGCACCGCCGACGCCGCGGCGACCATGTCGGCGATCACCGCCTCGTACGGGCTGCGGCACACGCAGCTCGACGTCACCGCGTCGACGATCATCCTCTCGGTGCCGCGGGGCGTCGAGGGCGCGCCGCTGACGGCGATGTGGCACGTGCAGGGGCGGACGCTCGACTACACGCGTCTGCACGCGGTGCTCGAATTCGCCCAGCACGTGGCCGACACGCGGCCCGGCCTCGACGGCGTGCACGCGCGGATCGACGAGCTCGAATCGGCGCCGCACCCGTACCGGTCGTGGGTGGCCACCGTGGCGCTGGGGGTGATGGCGGCGAGCTTCTCGGTGCTGCTCGGCGCCGGGGCCGTGGTGGCGGTGCTCGCGGCCGTGACCACCTCGGCCATCGACAGGGTCGGCCGGCTGCTGGCGGGGCGCGGCGTGCCGTTGCTGTTCCGGCAGGCGGCGGCCGGGCTCATCGCGACGGGCGTGACGCTCTCGCTCGACGCGGCGGGCCGGATGCCCGACGGGGCGGATCCGTCGCTGGTGGTCGCGGCCAACATCGTCGCGTTGCTGTCGGGGATGGCGATCGTCACCTCGGTGCAGGACGCCATCACCGGCTACCACCTCACCGCGGTGGGCCGCATCATGGAGATCCTGCTGTCGATGGTGGGCATCTTCGTCGGCATCGGGGCGGCGCTGCGCATCGGCGCCGCCTTCCACGTGGACGCCACGGTGAGCCCCGAATCGGTGGCGGGCTGGCTGGGCGTGCCGGTGATGGTCGCGGCCGGCGCGGTGGGTGCGGCGGCGGCCGCCGTGTCCAGCTACGCCCCGGCGCGCGCGGCGGCGGCAGCGGGCGCGGCCGGCTCCCTCGGCGCGCTCATCTACTTCGGGATGATGCACCTGCACGCGGGCAATGTCGCGGGCTCGTTCGTCGCCGCCGCCGCGATCGGGCTGGCCGGCGGCGTGGTGGCCGACAGGTTCGGGGTGCCCCCGCTGGTGATCGTCATGTCGGGGATCGTGCCGCTGGTGCCGGGGGTCACCACCTACCGCGGGTTCGTCACCCTCGTCGACGGGCAGTCGGCGGAGGGCGTCGGCATGCTCGTGGTGGCGGCGGGCACGGCGGTCGCGCTGGCGGCGGGGGTGGTGTTCGGGCCGCTGCTCGCGCCGGCCACCCGCCGCGAGGTGCGCCGGATACGGGCGCTGGGGGCGCAGCTGGGGCCGCGCTTCGACGCGCGCTGGTCGCGCACGCCGGCCCTCGCGGGCATCGACCTGCACGCCCGGCACTTCGCGCGGGGGCGCCGGCGCCGCTGACGCCCACGGGCGATGCGGCGCCCCGATACGATCGCCGCATGACCGATTCCCGCGCCGCGGACACCGCCGACGCCCCGGAAGACCGGGACAGCCCGGACGCCCTCGACCCCGTGCTCGCGCGCGTCGTGCGCGACACCGTCGCCGTCGTCGATGCGCCGGGTGGGGAGGCTTCGGGTGGGGACGCTCCGGGTGGGGACGTTTCGGGTGCCGGCGGCGCGGACGCCGGCGGCGTCAGGCTCGCCGTGTGGCACGTCGACGTCGGCCCGTCCACTGGCCTGGCCCGCCTCTGCGGCGCGTGGCTGCTCGACGCCGACGGGCACGCCGAGGAGCTGCACGCCCTGCTGCGCGACCGGTCCGTCCTCGCCACAGACGCGGGCGCGGCGGCGCTCGGCGCCCTGGGCGCGCGGATCGCCGGGCGCATCGACCCCGCCGCCACCGTCGCCGCCGCGCGCGACGACATCGCCGCGCTGCAGGAGGCGATCGACGCCGAGCTCGCCGCCAGCGGCCGCAAGCTCGTCCCGCCCTTGTGGCCCGCGCTGCCCGACGTTCCCGACCGGCCCGCGCAGCCGTCCGTTCCCGACCGGCCCGCGCAGCCGTCCGCCGCCATGTCCGCCGCCGATGGGACGGCCGCCGCGCTGGGCCTGGCGCGCTGGCTGGTGACCCTCGCCGAGGCGTGGCAGGACGCCGAACGCCAGCGGCTGGCCCGCGAGTTCCTGCGGGCCCGCGGCGGCGCGACCCACCGGTCCCTGCCCGTGGTGCACGCCGGCCGGGAAGGATAGGTGCGGCAGGCGGGTTGAGGGGGGTAGACGGCGCCGCAGACGCCATGCACGACGACCAGACGCGTGCACACCATGCACGGTCGCTTCCGCACGAAAGGGCACGTGATGAGCAGGATCCATGAGAACGTCACCGCGATCGTCGGCGGCACGCCGCTGGTGCGGCTGAACCGGCTCACCGAGGGGCTCGGCGCCACCGTCGCCGCCAAGCTGGAGTTCTACAACCCGGCGAACAGCGTCAAGGACCGCATCGGCGTGTCGATCGTCGACGCGGCCGAACGCTCCGGCGCGCTGCGGCCCGGCGGCACCATCGTCGAAGGCACCAGCGGCAACACCGGCATCGCGCTGGCCATGGTGGGCGCGGCCCGCGGTTACACGGTGATCCTCACGATGCCCGAGACGATGTCCACCGAGCGCCGCATGATGCTGCGGGCGTTCGGCGCGCAGATCGTGCTCACCCCCGGCTCCGAGGGCATGAGCGGCGCGGTGGCCAAGGCCGAGGAGATCGTCGCCTCCACCGACAACGCCGTGCTGGCCCGCCAGTTCGCCAACCCCGCCAACCCGCAGATCCACGAGGAGACCACCGGCGAGGAGGTCTGGGCCGACACGGACGGCGCCGTCGACATCTTCGTCGCCGGAATCGGCACCGGCGGCACGCTCACCGGCGTGGGGCGCAACCTCAAGCGGCGCAAGCCCGAGGTGCAGGTGGTGGGCGTCGAGCCCGCCGACTCGGCCATCCTCACCGGCGGGGCGCCCGGCCCGCACAAGATCCAGGGGCTCGGCGCCAACTTCGTGCCCGAGGTGCTCGACCGTGACGTCTACGACGAGATCATCGACGCCGGCTTCGACGACGCGGTGCGGGTGGCGCGCGAGCTGGCGACCCGCGAGGGCATCCTCGGCGGCATCTCCGCGGGCGCCAACGTGTGGGCGGCGCTCGAGCTGGCCAAGCGGCCCGAGAACGACGGCAAACTCATCGTCGTGGTCATCCCCGACTTCGGCGAACGCTACTTCTCCACCCCGCTGTTCGACCACATCCGGGAGTGACGGCCTTGCCTCGCACCGGGCTGCTCGCCACGCTGCGCGAAGACCTGCGCGCCGCCCGCGCGCACGACCCGGCCGCGCGCGGCGACCTCGAGAACGCGCTGGTGTACTCGGGGCTGCACGCCATCTGGTCGCACCGGCTCGCGCACCGGATGTGGCGGCATCCCGCGCTGCGGGGGCCCGCGCGGGTGCTGGCGCAGATCACCCGCGGGCTCACGGGCATCGAGCTCCACGCGGGCGCCACCATCGGCCGGCGGTTCTTCATCGACCACGGCATGGGGGTGGTGATCGGCGAGACGGCCGAGATCGGCGACGATGTCATGCTCTACCACGGCGTCACGCTGGGCGGCACCTCGCTCGAGCGCGCCAAGCGGCACCCCACGCTGGGCGACAGGGTCACCGTGGGCGCGGGCGCGAAGATCCTGGGGCCGGTGACGGTGGGCGCCGACAGCGCGGTGGGCGCCAACGCCGTCGTCACCCGCGACGCGCCGCCCGACTCCATCGTCGTCGGCATCCCCGCGCAGGCCCGGCCCCGCAAGCCCGCACAGCACCAGCCGCTGGTCGACCCCACCAGCTACATCGACCCGGCCATGTACATCTGATGCGCGCGGCGGC
>CAZDSL010000253.1:0-4680 GCA_964507655.1 uncultured Mycobacteriaceae bacterium
GAGCCAGGGAACGCCCCTGGGATCAGGTTGATATCACCAGGCTCAACATCATCGTGGTTGAGTCTATTCCGCTCAAGTCGCACCCGTCCACCGCCGGGTGCGCATGGATCGGCCGCCGCCGGGTATCCGTCGGCGCGACGGCCTCCCCTCCCCGATCGTCCGCCGGGCACGCGGCGGCCGCACCCGATTGCGCAAAGGAGCCGTACGATGCCGCAGCACGACCGCATCGCCGAACCCTGGGGCGCCCGCACCCCGTACGGGCCGGGCGAGCCGTGGCCGGTGCGCCGCGACTGCGTCCTGGCCGACGGCCTCGCGGAGGAGGACGTGGACCGGTGGGCGCTGTCCGCGGCCGTCCTGCACTCCAACGGCGACGGGCTCGACATCGCCGTGAAGGA
This sequence comes from uncultured Mycobacteriaceae bacterium, assembly GCA_964507655.1. Lineage (GTDB taxonomy): Bacteria > Actinomycetota > Actinomycetes > Mycobacteriales > Mycobacteriaceae > Tomitella. The sequence continues at coordinate 396 of CAZDSL010000253.1, forward strand.
CGGCCGGATCGTCGGCGTGCGGGGGCGCGCACACGACCGGGTCAACCACGGCCGGGTCGACCCGAAGGACCTGTACGGGTGGCAGGCCAACCACTCGCCCGACAGGCTCACCGCCCCGCTGATCCGCCGCGGCGGCCGCCTGGAGCGCACCGACTGGGACACGGCGATGCGGGCGGTGGTGGACCGCAGCAGGGACCTGCTGGACACGCGGGGCCCCTCGTCGCTCGGCTTCTACACCAGCGGGCAGCTCTTCCTCGAGGAGTACTACACGCTCGCGACGCTGGTCCGCGGCGGCATCGGCACCCACCACCTCGACGGCAACACCCGGCTGTGCACCGCCACCGCCGAGTGGGCGCTGAAGCAGTCGTTCGGGTGCGACGGGCAGCCCGGGTCGTACACCGACGTGGACCATGCGGACGTCCTCGCGCTGTACGGGCACAACGTGGCCGAGACGCAGGGTGTCCTGTGGTCGCGGATGCTCGACCGGATGGCGGGGCCGGAGCCGCCGCAGCTGCTGTGCGTCGACCCCCGCACGACGCCCGTGGCGCGCGCCGCGACGCTGCACCTGGCGCCGCTGCCCGGCACCAACGTGGCGCTGATGAACGCGCTGCTGCACGAGATCATCGCCCACGACTGGATCGACCGCGAATACATCGACGCCCGCACGCACGGCTTCGACGCCCTGGCGCGGGAGGTGGCCGGCTGCACGCCCGAGCGGGCGGCCGCGGTGTGCGGGGTGCCGGCCGACCGCATCCGTGCGGCGGCGCGCATGCTCGGGCACGCCGAACGCCTGGTGTCCGCCGTCCTGCAGGGCTTCCACCAGTCGCACCAGGCGACGGCGGCGGCCGTGCAGGTGAACAACGTGCATCTGCTGCGCGGCATGCTGGGCCGGCCTGGGGCGGGGGTGCTGCAGATGAACGGGCAGCCGACCGCGCAGAACACCCGCGAGTGCGGGGCGAACGGGAACCTGCCGGGGTTCCGCAACTGGGCCAACCCCGCGCACGTGGCCGACCTGGCGCGCGTGTGGAACGTGGAGCCATCGCGCATCCCGCACCATTCCGAGCCCACCCATGCGATGCAGATCCTGCGGTACGCCGAGCAGGGCACCATCCGTTTCCTGTGGGTCTCGGCCACCAATCCCGCCGTGTCCATGCCCGAGCTGGCGCGCATCCGCGCGATCCTGGGGCTGGAGAGGCTGTTCCTGGTGGTGCAGGACCTGTTCCTCACCGAGACCGCGGAGCTGGCCGACGTGGTACTGCCGGCGGCGGCCTGGGGCGAGAAGACGGGGACGTTCACCAACGCCGACCGCACGGTGCACCTGTCCGAGAAGGCCGTGGAGCCGCCCGGGGAGGCCCGGGCCGACCTGGACGTCTTCCTGGACTACGCCCGCAGGATGGGTCTGCAGGACAAGGACGGCCGGCCGCTGATCGGGTGGGACGGGCCCGAGTCGGCGTTCGAGGCGTGGAAGCGGTGCAGCGCCGGCCGCCCCTGCGACTACACCGGCATCACCTACGCGAAGCTGCGCGAGGGCCGCGGCATCCAGTGGCCGTGCAACGCCGAGCACCCGGACGGCACCGAGCGCCTGTACACCGACGGCCGGTTCTGGAGCGCGCCCGACCAGGCCGAGACCTACGGCAAGGATCCCGTGACCGGCGCCGCCGTGAGCCCCACCGAGTACCGCGCGCGCAACCACGACGGCCGGGCGCTGCTCACGCCCGCCCCCTACCTGCCCCCGCACGAGCAGCCGCGGCCCGGCGCGCCGGACGGATTCCGGATGATCACGCGCCGCACCCTCTACCAGTTCCACACCCGCACCAAGACCGCCCGGGCACCGCAGCTGCAGCGGGCCGCGCCGGAGGTGTGGATAGAGATTTCGCCCGCCGACGCCGGCAGGCTCGGTATCGCGGAGGGCGACGTGGTCGAGGCGGTGTCGCCGCGCGGTGCGGTGCGCGGGCGCGCGCGGGTCGGCGGCATCCGGGACGGCGTCGTGTTCGTCCCGTTCCACTACGGGTACTGGGATGCCGGCGACGACGCCGCGGACCATCGGCGGGCGGCCAACGAGGCGACCGTCACCGACTGGGATCCGGTGTCGAAGCAGCCGCTGTTCAAGGCCTCGGCGGTGCGGCTGCGCAGGATCAGGGGAGGCGACGGGATACCCGCGCCGGCCCCCGCGATCACGGCCCCGCGTCCGGCCGGCGAAGGGCGGTGAGGCGGCCATGAAGCTGACGCCGGCCCTGCGCGAGGTGCACCGGTCGGAGAGGGCGCTGGCGGCGGCGCTCACGCGCGTGGCCGATCGGCACCGGGTGGAGCACGAGATCTTCCACATGGCGCACGACCTGGCGGGATGGAGCCGGGAACACCTCGAGACGCTGTCGCGGATCGGCGCCGAGCGCGGGGTCCGCCTGGGCGCCGCGCCCCGCCCGTCCAGCGCCGCGGCGGCACGGCTGCGCCGCCGCACCGGCGAGTTGCTGGGCCGGCGGCCCGAGCCGGGGTTGCTGGTGGCCGTCGACCTGCGCATGCTGCGCCTGAAGGCCACCGCCGTGGCGCTCGACTGGGATCTGGTGTGCCAGGGCGCCCAGGTGGCCCGCGACACGGACCTGCTGGAAGCGGCGCGGCGGTGCCGGGCGGAGACGCAGCGCCAGATCGACTGGGCCGACACGATGCTCACCGAGCTCACTCCGCAGATCCTGGCCCAGTGAGAGATCCGGTGGGAGATCCTGGCCGGGGAGAGATCCTCGAGGTCCCCGCCCGGCAACGCCCCCGGGAGTGAAGAGCGGCAGAGGGAGGACGGTGCATGGAGGACGACGACACGTCGCGTCTGCCGGTGCTCGAACGCCTCGACGACCTCGCCGGCTTCGTCGACCGCGCCGCGGAGGAGGTGTTCCTGCGGTACTCGCGCGGCCCCGAGCAGGACTGCGACGCGCCGTGCAGCCGCGACTATGAGGCCGCGGCCGACCTGCCCGGGCTGTCGGTCACGCCGATCACCCCCGAGCCGTGGTGGCGGCGGCCAACACGCGAATGGGTGGCGCGCCGCATCTGCAAGTACGCCGAGGTGGGGCAGGTGGAGGGACGCATCGGGTGGGTCCTGTCCGGCCGGGTGGTGGGCCGCGGGCCCGACCACGAGCCGCTGGTGGTGGAGCTGCGCGCGCACGCCCGCATCTCCGATGCGCTCATCGCGGAGGCCCGCAGGTGCTACCGGGAGCGGTTCGCGGTGGGCGACGACTCGACCGACCTGGAGGAGTGAGCGGCAGCGGCCCGCCCGGGGGGCGACGCCTCCGGTGCGGTCAGCCGAGGAACCGTGCGATCCGCTCGCGTGCCCGCGCCCCCTCCGGGATGCGCTGCATGGTCCAGTTGTGGAACATGCCGGTCTGCTCGTGGAGTTCCACCGGCACGCCCGCGTCGCGCGCCGCGTCCCGGAACCGGTGCGCGTCGGGGTTGAGCAGGTCGCGCGTGCCGGTGCATATGAGCGTCCGGGGGAAGCCGGCCGGGTCCTCGTGCACGGGGCTGATCTTCGGCGCGTCGAGCGGGTCGCCGGCCGCATACCAGCGCCCGGCCTGCCGCAGCCCCGCGATGCCCAGCTCGGGATCGTCGGGGTCGATCCGCTCCGAGCGCGGATCGCGCAGGGCCAGGTCGAGCCAGGGCGAGAGCAGGCCCAGCGCATCCGGCAGCCGCGCGCCGCGGGCCCGGAGCGTGGCGGTCAGGTGCACCGCCAGGGCGCCGCCCGCCGAGTCGCCGAAGACGTATGCGGGCCCCGGATGCCCGGCCAGATACGTGCGGTGGGCGGCGACAATCGAGGCGCGGATCCGCCGGTGCCCCGCCGCCGGGCAGAGCGGGTAGACGGGGAACACCACGTCGATCCCGTTGCGTTCGGCCATCCAGCGCAGGAACCGCCAGTGGTGCGGCTGCGGCTCCTCCACGAACCCCCCGCCGTGGAGATACAGCATGCGCGGCGCGGCCGTGGGGCTCTCGCCGAAGAGCAGATGGCAGCGGATGCCGTCGACACACTCGGTGGCCACGCGCACCGTTCGCCGCACGAAGCGGGGCGGCTCCGTCTTGCGGGGATCCTGGTGCCGCGCGAGCCTTGCGCGCATGGTCTGCGGGTCGGCGTAGAACCGCTTGCTGCGGTGCGCGCGCAGCGAGGCCATCACCAGGCGGGCACGAATCGACACCATGGGCGCGCAGTACCCGGCGCGGGTGCGGCGAAACGCCCGGCCGCGCCGTCGTCACGAGGCCCAGGCCGCGGCCACCTCGATCAGCCGGCGCTCGTTCGCGTGCACGCGCTGTG
>CAZDSL010000254.1:0-4642 GCA_964507655.1 uncultured Mycobacteriaceae bacterium
CGCCCGGCCCGGCCCCCGTCGGCGGAACCACGCGGCCTCCCGCCCGCCGACCGCCCACGGCCCGCGCGCGTCCCGGGCCCGGACCGCCCGTCCGCCGCAGGCGCGCCGCGCGGTAACGGATTTTTCCTCGTTTCAGATGGAGGAATGCGGGCCCTGCCGGGCGCGTCCACCCTGCGGCGGCGCAGCGTTGCACCACCGGGAATCTCCCGCAGAGTGACACACAGCCGTTTGACACCGGTTTCGGACGCTGCTTAGGCTGGCCCGGTGCCGGTACCGGGCGTGACACCATGTTCGCCGCCCGGCCGCGCACACCACGACGGACCGCCCACCACGACGGAGGTGTCATGAGCCGCCCGCACGCCCTACCCGGAGCCCTCGCCGACGACTGGGATTGGCAGCAGCGTGGACTCTGCCGCGGCGTGGACTCGTCCGTGTTCTTCCATCCCGACGGCGAACGCGGCCACGCCCGCGCCGCGCGCGAGCGCCGCGCCAAGGAGATGTGCGCCCGCTGCCCCGTGCTCGCCGCCTGCCGCGAGCATGCGCTGGCGCTCGCCGAGCCGTACGGCATCTGGGGCGGACTCTCGGAATCCGAGCGCGGCTTCATTCTCAAGCAGCAGCGGCGCGCCGCCCGGGGAGGCGGGCTGCACGAGGCCGCCTCCTGACCCACACATACGGAACGGGCCGGGCCGCGGATGGTGTCCCATCCGCGGCCCGGCCCGTGTGCGCGCGTCAGTGCTGGTGGCCGTGGCCGTCGTCGGACTCGTCGTCCTCCTCCGGCTTCTCCACCACGGCGCCCTCGGTGGTGAGCACCATGCGCCCCACCGAGGCGGCGTTCTCCACCGCCGAGCGGGTCACCTTCACCGGGTCGATGACGCCGGCGGCCACCAGGTCGCCGTATTCGAGGGTTGCGGCGTTGAAGCCGTGCCCCTCGGGCAGCCCGGCCACCTTGCTCACGACCACGGCGCCGTCCTCGCCCGCGTTGGAGGCGATCCAGAACAGCGGGGACTCCAGCGCGGTGCGCACCAGCTCGATGCCCACGGCCTCGTCGCCGGAGGCCGACGCGGCCAGCTCCGGCAGGCCCGCGGCCGCGGTGACGAGCGCGGTGCCGCCGCCGGGCACGACGCCCTCCTCCACCGCCGCCTTGGCCGCCGCGACGGCGTCCTCCACGCGGTGCTTGCGCTCCTTGAGCTCGGTCTCGGTGGCCGCACCCACGCGGATCACCGCGACGCCGCCGGCGAGCTTGGCGACGCGCTCGGCGAGCTTCTCGCGGTCCCACTCCGAGTCGGAGGCCTCGATCTCCGCGCGCAGCTGGGCCACGCGCGCGTCGATGTCGGACTTGGCGCCGGCGCCGTCGACGATCGTCGTCTCGTTCTTGGTGACGACCACGCGGCGGGCCGAGCCGAGCATCGCCAGCTCGGTGGACTGCAGCGTCAGGCCCACGTCGGCGGTGATCACCTGGCCGTCGGTGACGATGGCCAGGTCGTCGAGGAACGCCTTGCGACGCTCGCCGAAGAACGGGGCCTTGACGGCGACGGCCTTGAGCGTCTTGCGCAGGGCGTTGACCACCAGCGTGGACAGCGCCTCGCCCTCGACGTCCTCGGCGATGATGAGCAGCGGCCGCCCGCTGTCCGCCACCTTTTCGAGCAACGGCAGCAGGTCCGGCAGCGAGCTGATCTTCTCGCGGAACAGCAGGATGTGCGGGTTCTCCAGCACCGCCTCCTGCTCCTCGACGTCGGTGACGAAATAGGGCGAGAGGTATCCCTTGTCGAACTGCACCCCCTCGGTCACCTGGAGTTCGGTGTCGATGGTGCCGGACTCCTCGACGGTGACGACGCCGTCGGCGCCCACCACCGTCATGGCCTCACCGACCATCGTGCCGATCTCCTCGTCCCGCGAGGACACCGTGGCCACCTTCGCGATGGCCTCCTTGCCCTCCACCGGCCGCGCCGCCTCGAGCAGCGCCTTCGAAACATGCTCGGCGGCGCGGGCGATTCCACGTCCGAGCGCCACCGGGTTCGCGCCCGCGGCCAGGTTGCGTATACCGCCGGACACGATCGCCTGCCCCAGCACCGTCGCGGTGGTGGTGCCGTCGCCCGCGACGTCATTGGTCTTGGTGGCGACCGACTTCACCAGCTGGGCGCCCAGGTTCTCGAACGGATCCTCCAGCTCGATCTCGCGGGCCACCGAGACGCCGTCGTTGGTGATCGTCGGCCCGCCGAACGCCTTCGCCAGCACCGCATTCCTGCCGCGCGGGCCCAGCGTCACCTTGACCGCGTCGGCCAACTGGTCCACACCGCGCTCGATCGCACTGCGCGCCTGTTCGTTGTACTCAATCTGTTTCGCCATGGCTCTCCTCGCAACTCCTCGCCTGTCGGTCCGGGCGGCGCGATCACCGCCCGGCGTCCGCTCCGGTGATGCAGCGCCGCCCCGGGACCGTCGCGAGACGGCGTCCCGGGGCGGGGTGCGTCACGGGGCCCGCGCCGCCGCTCATGCACGGACAGGCCCCGGCCACCGGGGGAACTGCTAGCCGATGACCGCGAGGACGTCGCGCGCCGACAGGATGAGGTAGTCCTCGCCCTTGTAGTTGATCTCCGTGCCGCCGTACTTGCTGTAGACGACGGTGTCACCCTCGGACACATCCACGGGGATGCGGTTCTCGCCCTCGTCGTCCCAGCGGCCGGGGCCCACGGCGATGACGGTGCCCTCCTGGGGCTTCTCCTTCGCCGTGTCGGGGATGACCAGGCCGGAGGCGGTGGTCGTCTCCGCCTCGTTGGTCTTGACGAGGATCCGGTCCTCGAGCGGCTTGATGTTCACGCTCGCCACGATGAGCCCTCCACTTTCAGTGGTCGTCACGCCCGCGGGGGTGCCCCGGGGCGCGGATCGAAATGCATACGGATCGGTGCGTCACACAGTCCCGTCGTCGCGGGTGCCGAGACCGGTTCGGTACCGACTAGCACTCTATACATGCGAGTGCCAGCGCTCAACCCCTGATAGTGCTCATACCTGCCGCGCTCAGCCGACCAGGCTCGTCTCCACCGGCAGGCCCGGGTTCGTGGAGATGCCCAGCGGCGACACGGGGGCGCCGGCCGCGATGAGGTGCGCGCCCAGCGAGGCGATCATCGCACCGTTGTCGGTGCACAGCCGTGGCCGCGGCACCCGCAGCGTGATGCCGGCCGCGGCGCAGCGCTCCTCCGCCAGCGCGCGCACCCGCGAATTGGCGGCCACCCCGCCGCCGATGAGCAGCGTCGACACGCCCTCGTCGGCGCACGCGCGCACGGCCTTCATGGTGAGCACGTCGGCCACCGCCTCCTGGAACGACGCGGCCACGTCGGCGGCCGGCACCGGGACGCCGTCGCGCTCGCACTTCTCCACGTGCCGGGCGACGGCCGTCTTGAGCCCCGAGAACGAGAACGCGTGGCGGGCGTCGCGCGGGCCGGTCATGCCGCGCGGGAACGCGATCGCGGACGGGTCGCCCTGCTGCGCCAGCGCATCGATCTTGGGGCCGCCCGGGTAGCCGAGGCCCAGCAGCCGCGCGACCTTGTCGTAGGCCTCGCCGGCGGCGTCGTCGACGGTGGAGCCCAGCTCGACGATCGGCTCGCCCAGGCTCGTGATCCGCAGCAGCTGGGTGTGCCCGCCCGAGACGAGCAGCGCCACGCACGCGGGCAGCGGGCCGTGCTCGAGCGCGTCGACGGCCACGTGCCCGCCCAGGTGGTTGACGCCGTAGAACGGCACGCCCCACGCGGCGGCGTAGGCCTTGGCGGCGGCGGCGCCGACGAGCAGCGCGCCCGCCAGGCCGGGGCCCACGGTGGCGGCGACGGCGTCGGGCCGCTCGATGCCCGCGGCGGCCAGCGCCCGGCGCATCGTGGGCACCATCGCCTGCAGGTGGGCGCGCGAGGCGATCTCGGGCACCACGCCGCCGAAGCGCACGTGCTCGTCGACGCTGCTGGCCACCTCGTCGGCCAGCAGCTCCACGCGCGCGGCGCCGCCGGGGCCGGTCTCCAGGCGCACGATGCCCACGCCCGTCTCGTCGCACGAGCTCTCGATGCCCATGACGATCATCGCGGGCCCTCCTTGTGGTGTGCTGGGCGGCGCATGACGTCGGCGTCGGCGCCGCTGGGCTGGTAGTAGCGGGGGCGGGTGCCGACGCGCTCGAAGCCGGCGGAGCGGTACAGCGCGATCGCGGGCTCGTTGCCCACGCGCACGTCGAGGAACACGGGGCCGCCGTGCGCGTCGGCCTCGGCGAGCAGCGCGTCGAGCAGCCGGCGGCCGATGCCACGGCCCTGCACGCGCGGATCGACGGCGATGGTGTGCACCTCCGACTCCGGCTCGGGGCCGCCGAGCAGCGCGATGCCCGCGTAGCCGACGAGCCGGTGCGCGCCGGGCCGCCCCGTGCGCGCAGCGAAGAAACGGGTGTGCGGGGCGCGCAGCTCCTCGGCGAAGCCCTCGGCGGGCCAGGGGCTCTCACCGGCGAACAGCTCGCGCTCCAGGGCCGCGCACGCGTGCACGTCGGCGAACTCGAGGGGGGCGATCGCGACGGCGGGGCCGTCGTGCGGGGCTGCGGGGCCGTCGTGCGGGCCGGGGGCGCCATGCGGGTCTACGGGGCCGTGCGGGCCGGGGGCGCCGGGGCCCGTGCCGGGGGTCA
>CAZDSL010000255.1:0-4635 GCA_964507655.1 uncultured Mycobacteriaceae bacterium
GCCTCGCCCACCACCTGGGAGCGCAAGGGGCTGCTGCGGTGACGGGGCCCGAGCGGTGGGCGGGCGGATCGTCGCCGCACGCCGGCGGCGCGCCCGTCCGCAGGGCGGGGGCCGACGCGGCGGGCGGCGGCATCGGCGCCGAACGCCGCGGCATGTTCGGCGCGCGCGGCCCGGGCGACACCTCCGGATACGGGCGCCTCGTGCGGCGCATCCCCGCGCCGCCGGCCGCGCAGCCGCCCTACGGCGGATGGTTCGACGAGGCCGTGGGCGCGCTCACCGACTCGCTCGACGTGCTCGGCGTGCGGTGGGACGACGCCGTCGAGGCCGTCACCACCGGGTTCGGCGAGCTCACGCTGTACGTGCGGCGCGACCACCTTCCCTTGGTGGCGCAGCGTCTGCGCGACGAGCCGGCCCTGCGCTTCGAGCTGTGCCTGGGCGTGTCGGGCGTGCACTACCCGCAGCAGACGGGCCGCGAGCTGCATGCCGTCTACCACTTCCTGTCGATCACCTGGAACCGCCGCGTGCGCCTCGAGGTGGAGGCCCCCGACGACGACCCGCACGTCCCCACCCTCACCGCCGTGTACCCCACGGTCGATTGGCACGAGCGCGAGACGTACGACTTCTTCGGCCTCGTCTTCGACGGGCACCCGGCGCTCACCCGCATCGAGATGCCCGACGACTGGGAGGGCCATCCGCAGCGCAAGGACTACCCGCTCGGCGGCATCCCGGTGGAGTACCAGGGCGCGAGCATCCCGCCGCCCGACGAGCGGAGGTCGTACACCTGATGAGCCACACCGCGGCCACCCCCGGCCAGACGTTCTACACCTCGTCGGGCGGCGATTGGGACGAGATCGCCGACGCCGTCCGCGAGGCCGGCGAGGAGCACATCGTCGTCAACATGGGCCCGCAGCACCCGTCCACGCACGGCGTGCTGCGGCTGATCCTCGAGCTCGACGGCGAGACGGTGGTCGAGGCGCGGTGCGGCATCGGCTACCTGCACACCGGCATCGAGAAGAACCTCGAGTACCGCAACTGGACGCAGGGCGTCACGTTCGTCACCCGCATGGACTACCTCTCGCCGCTGTTCAACGAGGCGGCCTACTGCCTGGGCGTCGAGAAGCTGCTGGGCATCGCCGGCCAGGTGCCCGAGCGCGCCTCGGTGATCCGGGTGCTCATGATGGAGCTCAACCGCATCTCCTCGCACATGGTGGCGCTGGGCACGGCCGGCATGGAGATGGGCGCCGTGACGATGATGATCTTCGGTTTCCGCGAGCGCGAGCTGGTGATGGACGTCTTCGAGGAGATCACCGGCCTGCGGATGAACCACAACTACATCCGGCCCGGCGGGGTGAGCCGCGACATGCCCGAATCGGCAGTGCCGCTGATCCGCCGGCTCCTCGAGGTGCTGCCCGGGCGCATCGACCAGATCGAGAAGCTGCTCACCGACAACCCGATCTGGCGCGGCCGCAACGAGGGCGTCGGCTACCTCGACCTCACCGGGTGCATGGCGCTGGGCGTCACCGGCCCGGTGCTGCGGGCCACCGGGCTGCCGCACGACCTGCGCAAGTCCCGGCCGTACTGCGGCTACGAGGACTACGACTTCGACGTGGTCACCGACTCCGGCTGCGACTGCTTCGGCCGCTACCTGATCCGCGTGGGCGAGATGCGCCAGTCGCTGCGCATCATCGCGCAGTGCCTCGAGAAGCTGCGGCCCGGGCCGGTGATGCTGGAGGACCGCAAGCTCGGGTGGCCGGCCGACCTGGCGGTGGGCGACGACGGCATCGGGCAGTCGGCGCAGCACGTCCGGCACATCATGGAGGCCTCGATGGAGGGGCTGATCCACCACTTCAAGCTCGTCACCGAGGGCTTCCGGGTGCCGCCGGGGCAGGTGTTCACCGCAGTCGAGTCGCCCCGCGGCGAGCTGGGCGTGCACATGGTCTCCGACGGCGGCACGCGGCCCTACCGGGTGCACTTCCGCGACCCGTCCTTCACCAACCTGCAGGCCGTGGCGGCCATGTGCGAGGGCGGCATGGTCTCCGACGTCATCGCCTCGGTGGCCAGCATCGACCCGGTGATGGGGGGTGTGGACCGATGACAGTGCAGCACCGTTCCTACGTGGACCGCGCCGCCGCGCCCGCCCCCGCGCCGCCGGTGCGCGGCTCCTACGCCAGCGGATCGGAGCCGATGAGCGGCCCCGTGCCCATCCGCATCGGCCGCGCCGCCACCGAATGGCAGCGGACGGTCAAGCCCGGTGCGCGCACCGAGTACGACGAGGCCGTGCTGCGCCGCCTCGATGCCGACGCCGACGCGATCCTCGCCCGCTACGCCGACCCGGCGGCCGCCGACCCCGACGGCGGCATCGTGCCCGAGCACTCGGCGCTCATCCCGCTGCTGCACCTGGTGCAGGCCGAGGACGGATACCTCACCCCGGCGGGCATCGGCTTCTGCGCGCGGCGCCTCGGCATCACGGCGGCCGAGGTGTCGGCGGTGGCGAGCTTCTACACGATGTACCGGCGCTGCCCCACGGGCACACACCATGTGGGCGTGTGCACCAACGCGCTGTGCGCCACGCTCGGCGGCGACGAGATCCTCGCCGCGCTGCGCCGGCACCTGGGCGTGGGCGCCGCGCCCGACGACACCACCGCCGACGGCGCCGTCACCGTCGAGCCCATCGAGTGCAACGCGGCGTGCGACTTCGCGCCGGTGATGATGGTCGACTGGGAGTTCTTCGACGACCAGACGCCCGAATCGGCCATCGACGTGGTCGACCGGCTGCGCGCCGGCGAGGAGGTCACGCCCACCCGCGGCGCCCCGCTGCGGGGCGTGCGGGCGGCGTCGCGGATGCTCGCGGGCTTCCCCGACGAGCGGCCCGGTGCCGTCGACGCCGGCCGCGCCGCCGGTCCCGCCTCGCTGGCGGGGCTGCGGGTCAGCAAGGCGGGCGGCGACGGGCCCACCACCGGGCTCACCCCGGTGCTCAGCGAGCACTGGGACGCGGACGATTCCTACACGCTCGCGGGCTACCGCGGCCGCGGCGGCTACGAGGGCCTGCGCATCGCTCTGGGCATGACGCCCGACGAGGTGGTGCAGGCGGTGAGCGATTCGGGCCTGCGCGGCCGCGGCGGCGCGGGCTTCCCCACCGGCCGCAAGTGGTCGTTCATCCCGCAGGGGCCGGCGCCCGACGGCACCGTCAAGCCGCACTACCTGGTGGTCAACGCCGACGAGTCTGAGCCGGGCACGTGCAAGGACATGCCGATGATGCTGGCGAACCCGCACGCGCTGATCGAGGGCGCCGTCATCGCCTGCTACGCGTTCCGGGCGCAGCGGGCGGTGATCTACCTGCGCGGCGAGGTGATCCCGGTGCTGCGCAGGCTGCAGGCCGCCGTCGACGAGGCCTACGCCGCCGGCTACCTGGGCAGCGACATCCTCGGCAGCGGGTTCGGCCTCGAACTGCTGGTGCACGCCGGCGCCGGCGCGTACATCTGCGGCGAGGAGACGGCGCTGCTCGACTCGCTCGAGGGCAAGCGCGGGCAGCCGCGGCTGCGCCCGCCGTTCCCCGCGGTGGAGGGGCTCTACGCGTGCCCCACCGTGGTCAACAACGCCGAGTCCATAGCCTCGGTGCCGGCCATCCTGCGGCGCGGCGTCGACTGGTTCCGCAGCATGGGCAGCGACAAGTCGCCCGGGTTCACCCTGTACTCGCTGTCGGGGCACGTCGTCCGCCCGGGCCAGTACGAGGCGCCGATGGGCATCACGCTGCGCGAGCTGCTCGACTACGCGGGCGGGGTGCGGCCGGGGCACGCGCTGAAATTCTTCACGCCCGGCGGCTCGTCCACGCCCATCCTCACCGCCGAGCACCTCGACCTGCCGCTCGACTACGAGGGCATGGCCGCCGCGGGCACCATGCTGGGCACCAAGGCCCTGCAGATCTTCGACGACACCACCTGCGTGGTGCGCACGGTGCTGCAGTGGTCGCGGTTCTACAAGCACGAATCCTGCGGCAAGTGCACGCCGTGCCGCGAGGGCACCTACTGGATCGTGCAGCTCATGGAGCGGCTCGAGGCCGGCACCGGCACGGCCGACGACCTCGACAAGCTCCTCGACCTGTCCGACAACATCCTGGGCCGGGCGTTCTGCGCGCTGGGCGACGGCGCCACCAGCCCCATCACCTCGTCCATCCAGTACTTCCGCGACGAGTACATCGCGCACCTGACCCACGGCGGCTGCCCGTTCGACCCGCACGCCGCCACCGTCTTCGGGGGAGGGGGCAGGGCATGACCGCACCCGACGGCGCCGCCGGGGCGCCCACCGTCACCTTCAGCATCGACGGCCGCGAGGTCACGGTGCCCAAGGGCACGCTGGTGATCCGCGCGGCCGAGCAGATCGGCATCGAGATCCCGCGCTTCTGCGACCATCCGCTGCTCGACCCGGTCGGCGCGTGCCGCCAATGCCTGGTGGAGGTGGAGGGCCAGCGCAAGCCGCTCGCCTCGTGCACCACCGTCGCCACCGACGGCATGGAGGTGCGCACGCAGGAGACGTCCCCCGTCGCCGGCAAGGCCCAGCGCGGGATCCTCGAGTTCCTGCTCATCAACCACCCGCTCGACTGCCCGGTGTGCGACAAGGGCGGCGAGTGCCCGCTGC
>CAZDSL010000256.1:0-3323 GCA_964507655.1 uncultured Mycobacteriaceae bacterium
CCGACTCCGCCGCCGGTCCCGATGACGCCGCCGGCCGGCCCGGTGCCCCGTCCGCCGCGCCGGGCGCGCCGCCCGCGGCCACGGTCGTCGCCGAGCAGCCCGGTGGCGATCTGCCCGCCGACCGCTACCTCAACCGCGAGCTGAGCTGGCTCGACTTCAACTCGCGTGTGCTGGCGCTCGCCGAGGACTCGTCGCTGCCCGTGCTCGAGCGCGTCAAGTTCCTCGCCATCCACGCGTCGAACCTGGACGAGTTCTACATGGTGCGGGTGGCGGGGCTGGGCCGCCGCGACGAGGCCGGCCTGCCCGTGCTCTCGGCCGACGGCCTCACCCCGCGCGAGCAGCTGCAGCTGATCGGCCGCCGCACGCAGGCCGCCGCCACCCGCCACGCCCGCGCGTTCCTCGACCGGGTGCGCCCGGAGCTCGCCTCCGCGGGCATCCGGCTCACCGCGTGGGACGCGCTGGACGAGCCGGTGCGCAAGGGCCTGTCCGAGTACTTCCACGACCGCGTCTTCCCCGTGCTCACGCCGCTGGCGGTGGATCCGGCCCACCCCTTCCCCTACATCAGCGGGCTGAGCCTGAACCTCGCCGTGACGGTGCGCGACGCGGCCACCGGCAGCGAGCACTTCGCCCGCGTCAAGGTGCCCAACAACGTCGACCGCCTGGTGGACGTGCACCGGCACACGGGCACGGCGCCCGCCTCCCCCCGCACCGCGGCCCTGACGTTCCTGCCCATCGAGGACCTCATCGCCGCCCACCTCGACGTGCTCTTCCACGGCATGGAGGTGGTGGAGCACCACGCGTTCCGGGTCACCCGCAACGCCGACTTCGAGGTGTCCGAGGACCGCGACGAAGACCTGCTCCAGGCCCTCGAGCGGGAGCTGGCGCGGCGCCGGTTCGGCTCCCCGGTGCGGCTCGAGGTGGCCGAGGACATGAGCGACCACGTGCTCGAGCTGCTGCTGCGCGAGCTCGACGTGGACGCCGCCGACGTGATCCGCGTGCCCGGCATGCTCGATCTCACGGGGCTGTGGCAGCTGCACCGGCTCGACCGCCCGGCGCTCAAGGACGCGCCGTTCGTCCCGGTCACCCCGCCCGCGTTCGGCGAGCGCGAGACGGCCAAGAACGTCTTCTCGGCGCTGCGCCGCGGCGACGTGCTGGTGCACCATCCGTACGATTCGTTCTCCACCTCCGTGCAGCGCTTCATCGAGCAGGCCGCCGCCGACCCCGACGTGCTCGCCATCAAGCAGACGCTCTACCGCACCTCCGGCGACTCCCCCATCGTCGACGCGCTCGTCGACGCCGCCGAGGCCGGCAAGCAGGTGGTGGCGCTCGTGGAGATCAAGGCGCGCTTCGACGAGCAGGCCAACATCCGCTGGGCCCGCAAGCTCGAGGAGGCGGGCGTGCACGTGGTGTACGGCATGGTGGGCCTGAAGACGCACTGCAAGACGTGCCTGGTGGTGCGGCGCGAGGGCGCCTCCATACGCCGGTACTGCCACCTGGGCACCGGCAACTACAACCCCAAGACGGCCCGGCTCTACGAGGACGTCGGCCTCTTCACCGCCGACCCCGACATCGGCGCCGACCTCACCGACCTGTTCAACGCGCTCACCGGCTACTCGCGCGTGGGCGGCTACCGCAACCTGCTCGTCTCGCCGCGCGGCATCCGGCAGGGCATCGTCGCGCGCATCGACGCCGAGATCGACGCGCACCGGGCGGGGCGGCCCGCGGGCATCCGGCTCAAGGCCAACGCGCTCGTCGACGAGCAGATCATCGACATGCTCTACCGGGCGTCGCAGGCGGGCGTGCCGGTGGACATCGTCGTGCGCGGCATCTGCTGCCTGCGCCCGGGGGTGCCGGGCCTGAGCGAGAACATCCGGGTGCGCTCGATCCTCGGCAGGTTCCTGGAGCACTCGCGCATCGTGCACTTCCTCGCCGCCGACGAATACTGGATCGGCAGCGCCGACATGATGCACCGCAACCTGGACCGCCGCGTCGAGGTGATGGCGCGGGTCACCGCCCCCGAGCTCACCCCCGTGCTCGGCGACCTGTTCGACCTGGCGCTGAGCCCCGACACGCGCTGCTGGACGCTCGGCGCCGACGGCGCGTGGGCGGCCTCCCCCACCGGCGGCACGCGGGTGCGCGACTACCAGGAGACGCTCCTGCAGGCCAGCCGCACCGCGGCGGCCGCCGGCCGCGCGGACGCGGCGCTGTGACCCCGGCGCAGCGCCGGGCGAAGCACCGGCACCGCACCGCCGCCGAGCCGTACACCGTGCACGCCGCGGGGACGGTGCTGTGGCGGCGCGCCCGGCCCGGCTCCGGGCGCCGCATCGCCGTGGTGCACCGGCCCGAGTACGACGACTGGTCGCTGCCCAAGGGCAAGCTCGACGCCGGGGAGTCCGCGCCCGCCGCCGCCGTGCGCGAAACGCTCGAGGAGACGGGCCACACCGCCCGGCTCGGCCGCTACCTGCAGCACGTCGAGTACCCGCTGGGCGCGCGCCGGCTCAAGCACGTCGACTACTGGGAGGCCGAGGCCACCGGCGGCGCGTTCGCCGAGAACTCCGAGGTGGACGAGCTGCGCTGGCTGCGGTTCCGCGACGCCGTCGAGTTGCTGAGCCACGACGTGGACCGCGCCGTGCTCGCCCGCTTCCGCGCGCGCAAGCCCGGCGACGCCACGCTGGTGCTGATCCGGCACGCCCGCGCCGGCACGCGCGGGGCCTTCGACGGCCCCGACGCGCTGCGGCCCCTGGACCGCCGGGGACGGGTGCAGGCGCGGCTGCTGGCGCCGCAGACGGCCGCCTTCGGGCCGCTGGCTGTGCACGCCGCCGACCGCACCCGGTGCGTCGAGACGGTGGAGCCGCTGGCCCGGCACCTCGGCGTGGACGTACTGCGCGAGCCGTCGCTCACGGAGGAGGCCTACGCGGACGATCCGTCGGCCGCGCGTTCCCGGGTGCGCGCCATCGCCGGCACGGCCCGCACCACCGCGGTGTGCAGCCAATCGGGGGTGATCCCCGACCTGCTGGCCTGGTGGGCGGCCGAGGACGGCGTCCGCCTGCGCTCCGTCGACACCCGCAAGGCGGCGAGCTGGGTGCTCACGTTGCGCGGCGGCCGGCTCGTGGCGGCCGACCACCTGCCGCCGCCGCGACTGCGCCCCCGGTGAGCGGCGCCGGACGCGGTCAGGAGCGGGCCGAGGCTAGGAGCGAGCCGACTTCGCCGCGCCGCGCCCGGCCCGCTTCTGTGCGGGCTGCTTCTGTGCCGGCTGCTTCGTGGCGGATTTCTTGGCCGGCTGCTTCGTGGCGGACTTCTTGGCCGGCTGCTTCGCCGCCGGC
>CAZDSL010000256.1:3423-4594 GCA_964507655.1 uncultured Mycobacteriaceae bacterium
GCCGGCTGCTTCGTGGCGGACTTCTTGGCCGGCTGCTTCGCCGCCGGCGTCTTCGTGGCGGCCGTCTTGGCGGCCGGCCGTTTCCTGGCCGATTTCGCGGCCGTCGCCCCGTCGGCCTGCGGCGAGGAGGAGCGCGCGGGCCGCTTCGCCGTGCGTTTCGCGGGCGGCGATGCGTCGGCGGGCCGGGGGGACTCCGCTGACGGCGGCAGCGTGGGCGCCCCGGAGCCGCGCTTGACCGCCACGCCCGTGGGGCTGAGCTCCTGCGTGCCGGCCACGAGCGCCTTGAACTGCGCCCCGGGGCGGAACGACGGGACCTGGGTGGCCTCCACCCGCACCGTCTCGCCCGTGCGGGGGTTGCGGGCCACGCGCGGCGCCCGCTCGCGCTTCTCGAACACGCCGAAGCCGGTGATCGTGACGCTCTCGCCGCGGTGGACGGCGCGCACCACCGCGTCGACGAAGCCCTCGACCACGGCGGTGGTGGTGCGGCGGTCGGTGCCGAGCTTCTCGGTGAGGCTGTCGATGAGTTCTGCTTTGTTCATCGGAGCGTCCTCCACAGACGGCGGCCCCTCGCGGACCGATTGCACGCCACGATAATCCGGGACAGCCCTGTTCGCGGGCGAGCCGGGCAAACCCGGCCCGCCCGGCCGTCACGGCAGCGTCACCGGCTTGAGCGCCGAGCGCGTCTTCTCGAACGCGCTGATCCGGTCCTCCACCCGCAGCGTGAGGCCGATGTCGTCCAGTCCCTCGAGCAGGCGCCAGCGGGTGTAGTCGTCGATCTCGAACGGCACGGTGAGGGTGCCGGCGGTGACGGTCTTCGTCTGCAGGTCCACGGTCACCTCGATGCCGGGCGACTCCTCGATCGCCTTCCACAGCAGCTCCACATCGTGCTGCTCCACCTGCGCGGCCAGCAGACCGGCCTTGCCCGCGTTGCCGCGGAAGATGTCGGCGAAGCGCGACGAGATCACCACGCGGAAGCCGTAGTCGGACAGCGCCCACACGGCGTGCTCGCGCGAGGAGCCGGTGCCGAAGTCGGGGCCCGCCACGAGCACCGAGCCGCGGTCGAACGGGGGGGTGTTGAGGATGAAGCCGGGGTCACCGCGCCAGGCGGCGAACAGCGCGTCCTCGAAGCCGGTGCGGGTGACCCGCTTGAGGTAGACGGCCGGGATGATCT
>CAZDSL010000257.1:0-4555 GCA_964507655.1 uncultured Mycobacteriaceae bacterium
CGCCGGCGACGTTGGGGTCGGGCTCCTCCAGCAGCGCCCGCGCGAGCACCGTCGCCGCCGGCCCGGCCCCGCCGGAGCCGTGGTCGAGCACCGCGCGCAGCCGGTGCCCGCCGCCGGCCGAGCGCATGCCGCGCAGCAGCGCCACCACCTCGAGGGCCTCGGTCCAGTCCGCGGCGCCCGCGTCCCGCAGCTCCTCGAGCCGCCCCAGCAACGCGGTGCCGTCGGCGATCCGCTGCCGCGTGGCCGCGATGAGCTTGTCGAGCACCGCATCGGGCCCCGCGGCGGGATCGTCGAGCGCGCGGCGCGCCTCGGCGAGCGACAGCCCCAGGCTGCGCAGCGCCTCCACCCGCAGCAGCCTGCGCACATCGGCCTGCGTGTAGTCGCGGTACCCGGCGGCGGTGCGGCCGCCGGGCCGCACCAGGCCCGCCGCGTCGTAGTGCCGCAGCATGCGCACGCTGACGCCCGAGAGCCGCGCGACCTCCCCGATCCGCATTCCGCCTCCCTGCACCGTGGACTCCGGCCACCATCCTCACCGATCCGGCCGCCCGCCGCGCGCCGTCAGGCCTCCCCCTGCACGAACCTGCGCCGCGCCTCGTGCACCGCGTCCTCGTCGACGCCGCCATGCTCGCGCAGCGCTGCGGTGTCGCGGGCGTGGGCCGCGGCGGCTCCGGCGCCGGACGCGGCCCGCGCGAGGGCGTCGTCGGCGGCCGGCCCGAGCGCGGCGAGCGCGCGGCTGAGCGAGCGCCGCACGGCACGGTCGCCCCACCCCAGCCGTCCCGCCAATGCCGCCGCCAGCGCCTCCTCCTCACCAGGAGGGACTGTGCGGACGGCGGCGCGCCACGCCGCGCGGGCGGTCTCCGGGTGCCCGTCGCCCACCGCGTCGGCGATGTCGGGCCACGCGCGGGCGTCGCCGATCTTCGACAGGGTGTGCAGCGCCTGACTGCGCGCCTGCCGCCCGCCGCCGCGCACCTCGGCGATGAGCAGCGGCACCGTCCGGTCGGCCGGCAGCCGGGTGAGCGCCCAGGTGAGCATGTCGCGCACGTAGAAGTCGGGTTCGACGCCGCACCGCCGCACGAGCGCCGCGGCGGGCGCGTCGGCTCCCGATCCCGCGGCGAGCGCGGCGCGCAGCCGTACGGACGGGTCGGGGTGGGCGAGCCCGCGCCGGATCCGGGCGGCGGATGCCTCGATGTGTGTCATGGTGGGAACCTCCTCGGCTCCCCAGTGCAGTGCCTGACACGGTGTGAGGGTCAAGGGCGCGGGCGCGGCCCCCGGCGCGATGGACGCGCCGGGGGCCGCCCGCTACCGTCGCCGCTCACGAGCCGTCGGTCAGGCCCGCCAGCCCGCGCACGGAGCCGAGCGATCCGATCGAGCCGCTGGGCCCCGCCGCCACCGAGCCGGCCGAACCCAGCGAGCCGAGGGATCCGGCCGACCCCAGCGAGCCGGTGCCTCCCTCGCCCGTCATCAGCGGCAGGAACGCGGCGGCGATCTTCTGGTGGCCAGTCTCGTTGGCATGGATGTCGCCCTTCGTGCACATCCACGTCCACTCGCAGATGCGGGAGACGTTGACGGGCACCGTGCCGATCCCCGCCACGTCGACTGCGCCGGAGAAGTCGTTGGTGTCGAAGGCGGCAGTGACGTCCGCCGTGGCCCAGCCGTGGGCGGCATTGGTGGAGGTGATCAGTGCCGAGAGCACATTGTTCGCCGGCACGGTGGCCGCCGCGAGCGCCTGCTGCATGCCGCCCTGCGTCCAGCCGGCGAGCACCGGGTTGTAGTACGTCATGCCCACGTACACCGGGTCGTCCCCGCCGGCCTCGTGGATACGGGAGTCGATGGTGGCCAGGTTGGTGCGGATGGTGCCGAGCGCGTCGGTGATGCAGCCGACCATCGGCACCATCGCCGAGCCCGCCGAGCCGGAATCGGCGGAGCCGGACGAGGCCGTCGCCGCGGAGCCTCCGCCGCCGGCGCCACCGCCCGACACGCACGGGAACACGTCGTTGGCACCGATGTCGTTGGTGACGAAGGCGATCTGCCCGGGATGCTCCTCGATGAACTGCACCGCGGCGTCGAGCTGCGACTGGGTCTTGTACTCGTCGCAGTGCCCGCCCTCGACCATCGTCGTCGAGGTCTCACCGTCGCAGCCCATCTTCTTGAGCACGAGGCCGGGGTGGTCGGCCTTGAGCTCGTTGTACAGGACGTCGGTGTAGGCGATGTCCTCGTCCTGTTGCGTGGTGGGCTGGTAGCCGGTGGAGAGCGAATCGCCCAGCGCCAGGTAGTAGGTGGTCTCCGGTGCGGCGGAGGCGGGGCCCGCCGCCGCGAGCAGGGCGCCCGCGGCGAGCGCACCCGCCGCGGCGGCCGCTCCCCCGCGCCGCAGCCTGCGCCGCCGCATCGACGCTGCGGTGCCTGCGGGCACCCCGAACCGGACTCGTGATCGGCCAGCGGGCATGGGACCGTCCTCCACCTGTGTCGCGTGACGGCGCGCGGCGCCGCGCACCCGCCCCGACGCTAGACCGGCGCGCCGGCATCCACCTGCGGAACGGGGTGAAGCCGCGCCGCGATCAGCCGCCCAGCGGCAGTCGGGCCACCGCGGTGTAGAGCGCACGCCCGCCCGGCCCCGCGCCCAGGTGCGACTCCACCACGGCCACCTCCGGCACGCGCAGCTCCGCCGGCTCCAGCGCCGCGGCCGCGGCCAGCGCCGCCGCCTGTCCGGAGCGCCGCACCCTCGCCAGCGTGAGGTGCGGGGTGAACCGCCGCGCCGCGCCGCACTCGCGCGCCAGCGAGCGCAGCTCCGTGCGGTCGTCGTCGGAGGCGCCGTCGGCCGCCAGCCACACCACGCTGCCGCCGTGGTGGTCGAAGGTGCCGGCACCACCGATCCGCAACCGCAGCGGGCGGTGGCGCGCAGCGACGGCGCCGATGCGCGCGACGAGCGCGTCGGCGTCGCCGACGGCCCCGTGGAAGGCCAGCGTGATGTGCAGCTGTTCCGGGCGCGCCCAGCGCACGTCGCCCTCGCGCGGCAGCTCCGCGGCGATGCGGCGGCGCAGGTCGGCGGGCGGTACGAGCGCGGTGAACAGGCGCCGGCCCGCGGGCGCCGGCATCAGATCCAGTCCTTGCTGCGGAACAGCACGAACAGGCCCACGGCGAACACGAGGATCACCACCGTGCTGGCGACGAACCCGGCGTGCGAGTCGTACCCGGGAAAGGGCAGGTTCTGCCCGAACCAGCCGGTGATCGCGGTGGGGACCGCAATGATCCCGGCCCAGCCGGTGAGCTTCTTCATCACCGTGTTGAGGCGGGCGTCCTGCAGCGAGAGGTTGGTCTCGAAGATGGTGGTCACCAGCTCGCGCAGCGATTCGGACAGCTCCGCGACGCGCAGGACGTGGTCGTAGAGGTCGGCATAGTCGCCGCGCAGCTCGCGCGACATCCCCGGCGCGCCGTCGTCGGTGTGGTGGCGGATGACCAGCGTCACCACGTCGCGCATGGGCAGGATCAGGCGCCGGAAGTGCACCAGGTCCTTGCGCAGCCGATAGTTGGTGCGCTGCACCTCACGGCCGTGCGGGTGCGCGTCGAAGAGCCGGTCTTCGATGCTCTCGAGCATGTCGTCGAAGCGTTCGGCCGTGTCGAGCTGCCCGTCGACGACGGCGTCGAGCACCGCGTGCAGCAGCGCGTACGGGCCGCCGCCCACGCCGCGCGTCTCGCGGCGCCACCGCGCCACGGCGCCGTCGATGTCGAAGCCCGCCCCGCCCGACGGCCCGCCCGAGGACCGGCCGCCCCGCACGGTGAGCACGCCGGACGGGAACACGAATGCGGACACGCGGTCGGCGCGCAGCCGCGTCCCCACCCCGTCCCCGGGCTCGCCGCCGGCATCGGAGTCCGGGGCGTCGTCGATGGCGGTGGCGTAGACGGAGACGAACAGGTACCCGGCGTGCCGCGTGGCCTTGGGGCGTTCGCCGGCGGCGACGGCATCCTCCACGGAGTTGTCGTCGAGCCCGAGCGCGTCGGCGAGCATCGCCATCACCGTGACGTCGGGCCGGACGACGTCGATCCAGAACATCTCGCCCGCCTCCGCCGCGGGGCGGCCGCCCAGCCGCGCGGCGAGCTGCACGGCCGGCAGGCCCTCGACGGGGTCGCCCTCGGCGCGCCACAGGACGCTGCGCACGTGCGGGGCGGCGGGGGCGGGCTCACGCGGGCCGGTCATGGCCACAGTCTGCCCGGAAACGCCTGCGCAGCGGGTGCGGACACGCGGCGCCCGGCCCCGGTGCGCTGCGTACAGTGGAGCCCGTCCCCGCCCGCACGCCGCAGGAGCCCGCGATGACCGCACAGCCCGCCCGCACGCCGGTGCTGGACGTGCGCCACGCCGGCGAGCGCTTCGCCACCACCCTCGACTGGCTCGATTCGCGCAACTCGTTCTCGTTCGGCCACCACTACGACCCGGCCAACACGCACCACGGCGTGCTCATGGCCCACAACGACGACACGGTCGCCCCCGGCCTCGGCTTCGAGACCCACCCGCACCGCGACATGGAGATCGTCACCTGGGTGCTGCGCGGCTCGCTGGTGC
>CAZDSL010000258.1:0-4503 GCA_964507655.1 uncultured Mycobacteriaceae bacterium
CCCGGGCGCGCCATGCGCCCGGGCCGCCGCGGGGGTGGCGTCAGCTGTCGACGTTCACCGGGGTGGACTGCTCGGGTGCGGGGAGCACCTCGTCGATCCGGTAGCGCCGCGCCGCCTCGGCGGGCGCCGCGGCGTCCACCGCGCCCTGGCGGGCGAGCGCCTGGAGCACCGCGACGACGACGGACTCGGCGTCGACGTTGAAGAACCGGCGCGCGCCCTCGCGGGTGTCGGAGAAGCCGAAGCCGTCGGTGCCCAGGGTGGTGTAGTCGCCGGGCACCCACTGGCGGATCTGGTCGGGCACCTGCCGCATCCAGTCGGACACGGCCACGAACGGGCCCTCCTCGGCGCCGAGCACCTGCGTGAGGTACGGCGTGCGCGGCGTGGCGGACGGGTCGCGCAGGGCCTCGCGCTCGCACTCGATGCCGTCGCGGCGCAGCTCCGACCAGGACGTCACCGACCACACGTCGGCGGCCACGCCCCACTCGTCGGCGAGGATCCGCTGGGCGTCGCGCGCCCACGGCATGCCCACGCCCGAGGCGAGGATGTGCGCCCGCGGGCCGGCTCCCTCGGCCCGCGCGAGCCGGTAGATGCCCTTGAGCAGGCCGTCGAGGTCGAGGTCGTCGGGCTCGGCGGGCTGCACCATCGGCTCGTTGTAGATGGTGAGGTAGTAGAAGATGTTCTCGCCGCCGAAGCCCGGCGCCAGGGAGCCGTCGGGGTTCACCGTGCCGCCGTACATGCGGCGCAGGCCGTCCTTGATGATGTGCGCCAGCTCGTACGCGTAGGCCGGGTCGTAGGCCACGGCCGACGGGTTGGTGGCCGCCAGCACCAGCGAGTGTCCGTCGGCGTGCTGCAGGCCCTCGCCGGTGAGGGTGGTGCGCCCGGCGGTGGCGCCCAGGACGAAGCCGCGCGCCATCTGGTCGGCGGCCGCCCACAGCTCGTCGCCGGCCCGCTGGAAGCCGAACATCGAGTAGAAGATGTAGACGGGGATCATCGGCACGCCGTGCGTGGCGTACGAGGTGCCCACCGCGGTGAACGAGCACACCGAGCCGGCCTCGTTGATGCCCTCGTGCAGGATGTGCCCCTGCTCCGACTCCTTGTAGGCGAGCATCAGGTCGGCGTCCACCGACGTGTACGTCTGGCCGTTGGGGTTGTAGATCTTCAGCGACGGGAACCACGAGTCCATGCCGAAGGTGCGGGCCTCGTCGGGGATGATCGGCACGATGCGCCAGCCGATCTCCTTGTCGCGCAGCAGCTCCTTGAAGATGCGCACCAGCGCCATCGTGGTGGCCACCTCCTGCTTGCCCGAGCCCTTGCGCACCGACGCGTAGGGGCCGTCGCCGGGCAGCACCAGCGGCGTGGCGTCGGTGCGCCGCTCGGGCACGAAGCCGCCCAGGTTCTTGCGGCGCTCCAGCATGTACTGGAGCTCGGGGGCCGCCTCGCCGGGGTGGTAGTACGGCGGCAGGTACGGGTCCTTCTCGAGCTCGGCGTCGGAGACGGGGATGCGCATCGCGTCGCGGAACTGCTTGAGGTCGTCGAGCGTGAGCTTCTTCATCTGGTGGGTCGCGTTGCGGCCCTCGAAGTGCGTGATGGTGTAGCCCTTGA
Source organism: uncultured Mycobacteriaceae bacterium (assembly GCA_964507655.1). Taxonomy (GTDB): domain Bacteria; phylum Actinomycetota; class Actinomycetes; order Mycobacteriales; family Mycobacteriaceae; genus Tomitella. The sequence goes on from CAZDSL010000258.1 coordinate 1,603, forward strand.
TGGTGAGGGCGAGGATCACGGTGGGCTGGCCCACGTGCTCGGTGGCCGCCTTGTAGGCCGCGTACACCTTGCGGTAGTCGTGGCCGCCGCGCTTGAGCTGCCAGATCTGCTCGTCGGTGTAGTCCATCACCAGCGCCTTGGTGCGCGGGTCGCGGCCGAAGAAGTGCTCGCGGATGTAGGCGCCGTCCTTGGCGCGGTAGGTCTGGTAGTCGCCGTCGGGGGTGGCGTTCATGAGGTTGACGAGGGCGCCGTCCTTGTCGGCCTGCAGCAGTGCGTCCCACTCGCGGCCCCAGACGACCTTGATGACGTTCCAGCCGCAGCCGCGGAAGAACGATTCGAGCTCCTGGATGATCTTGCCGTTGCCGCGCACCGGGCCGTCCAGGCGCTGCAGGTTGCAGTTGATCACCCAGGTGAGGTTGTCGAGGCCCTCGGTGGCCGCCACGTGCACCAGGCCGCGCGATTCGGGCTCGTCCATCTCGCCGTCGCCGAGGAACCCCCACACGTGCTGCTGGGAGGTGTCCTTGATGCCGCGGTTGTGCAGGTACTTGTTGAACCGCGCCTGGTAGATCGAGTTCATCGGCCCGATGCCCATCGACACCGTGGGGTACTCCCAGAACTCCGGCATCAGGTGGGGGTGCGGGTAGCTGGGCAGGGCGCCGCCCGCGGCGTGGCTCTTCTCCTGGCGGAAGCCGTCGAGCTGGCGCGCGGGGATGCGGCCCTCGAGGTAGGCGCGGGCGTAGATGCCGGGCGAGGCGTGGCCCTGGATGAAGACCTGATCGCCGCCGCCGGGATGGTCCTTGCCGCGGAAGAAGTGGTTGAAGCCCACCTCGTAGAGCGCCGCCGACGAGGCGTACGTGGAGATGTGCCCGCCCACCCCGATGCCCGGGCGCTGGGCGCGGTGCACCATGATCGCCGCGTTCCAGCGGATCCAGCGGCGGAACGTGCGCTCCACGTCCTCGTCGCCGGGGAACCAGGGCTCGTTCTCGGTGGGGATCGTGTTGACGAAGTCGGTGGAGGTGAGCGACGGGAGGGCCACGTGGCGCTCGCCGGCGCGCTCGAGCATGCGCAGCATCAGGTAGCGGGCGCGGGCCGGGCCGGAGCGCTGGAGCAGCTGGTCCAGCGACTCGAGCCACTCGTCCGTCTCCTCCGGGTCGATGTCCGGAAGATAGGAGGCGACGCCCTCGCGGATCACGCGGACCCGCTCGTGCTGATCGGTGCGCGGCGCGGAACCGGGCGTTTCGGCGGGGCCGTCCGCGGCGGAGGGCTCCGCGCTCCGGGTGCTGCCTGCGGGATCTCTGACTTCGTTCGACAAGCCGTGCTCCTCGATGCGTCTGGGCGCTGGTGTGCGCCCGTGTCCTGGCCGGCCCCGGGGTGTGGGGCCAGGCCCGTCATGCGGCGGTGCCGGGTGCGCGGAGTGCGCGCACGTGGAGGCATGCGGCATCGGCCGCGCCGCCGCGTTACTGTCCATCGTGCCTCACGACACACGCATCGCGATTCCCCGTTCCCACAGTCTGGTCGGTAACAACCAGTCTGGTCGGTGACAACGCGGCCCGGCCGCCGGTCCCCGGCCCGGGCCCCGCCGCCCGGGTGCGCCTCGGCTCTTCCCCACGGCACCGTCGTGCACCAGAATCGAGGGGTGCGGATTGCGGCGACACGGCCACCGGTCCCGCCGTTGTGGTTGCGCTAGCCGCGCAGACCATGTTCGCTTTCATGTGACCGGCACCCGCCGGTGCCGCTCGGACGCGCAGCCGCCGCCCGAGGCCCTCGAAAGAATGGAGATGACCACCGTGGTCGCCGCGGACGCCCAGAACTACCCGGAGATGCTCGGCATCGATGCCGATACGGTGGTGCAGGAGGTCGGTTGGGACGACGACACCGACGATGACCTGAGGGCGGCGATCGAGTCCGTCATCGGAGGAGAGATGGAGGACGTCGACACCGACGAGGTGGTCGACGTGGTGCTGCTCTGGTGGCGCGAAGGCGACGGCGACCTGGTCGACGAGCTGATGGACATCATCAGCCCGCTCTCCGAGGAGGGCTTCGTGTGGGTGCTCACCCCCAAGACGGGCAGCCCCGGCCACGTCGAGCCCAGCGAGATCGCCGAATCGGCCCCCACCGCCGGCCTCATGCAGACGTCGTCGGTGAAGCTGGGCGCATGGACGGGCAGCCGCCTGGTCCAGCCCACGTCGCGCGCGATCAAGCGCTGAGAGGAGTCCGTTGCGATGACCGGCCCGCAGCAGGTGGCGGTGGGCGACGAGGCCCCCGATTTCACCCTCAAGGACCAGGACAACCAGCCCGTCACGCTCTCGTCGTTCCGCAGGCGCAAGAACGTCCTGCTGGTGTTCTACCCGCTCGCCTTCACCGGCGTGTGCCAGGGCGAGCTGTGCCGGGTGCGCGATAATCTCCCCGTCTTCCAGAACGACGGCACCGAGATCCTCGCCGTGTCGGTGGGGCCGTCGCCCACGCACAAGATCTGGGCGGCCGAGCAGGGGTACACCTTCCCGCTGCTCTCCGACTTCTGGCCGCACGGCGAGGTGGCCCAGCGCTACGGCGTGTTCAACGAGGCCGCGGGCATCGCCAACCGCGGCACGTTCGTGATCGACAAGGCCGGCATCGTGCGCTTCGCGGAGATGAACGGCCCGGGGGAGCCGCGCGACCAGAGCGTGTGGGAGAAGGCGCTCGCGGCCGTCGCCGACTGAGTGCGCTAGATTGCTGGACGCACCGGGGCGCGTGGCGCCGCCGATGCCTTCCGGGCGTGTAGCTCAGCGGTAGAGCACCTGTCTTACACACAGGCGGTCGCTGGTTCGAACCCAGTCGCGCCCACCGCGACGAAATGCCCCTCACCTGTGCAGACGGGTGAGGGGCGTTCGGCTGTCGGCGGCACGGGCCCGCCGCGTCACT
>CAZDSL010000259.1:0-4498 GCA_964507655.1 uncultured Mycobacteriaceae bacterium
CCGGCGGCCCCCGCGGCACAGCCGGCTCCGGCCGCTCCGGCAACCCCACCCACACCCACGCCGACAACCCCACCCGCACCCGCGCCGACAACCCCGCCCGCGCCCGCGCCGGCAACCCCGCCCGCGCCCGAACAGCCCCCGCGGGCCGCCCCGGCTCCCGCACCGCCCGGCGGCCCCTCCCCCGCCGACCTGCCGCGCGTCACCCCCGCGGCGGTGCCCGGGCACGAGACGGCCGGGCTGCTGCGCGACATCCTCGCCGACGTGCGCGGCGACCGCACCATCAGCGTCGAGGCCCTCACCGAGCTGCGCACCGTCGCCCGCCGCGGCCTGCGCCGTTCACGGGAGCACCGGCGCGACCGTGCCCGCGCATCCCACCTCGCCGACGAGCTGGCCGAGGCCCGCCGCACCATCGACAAGCTGCGCGCCCGCCTCGGCGAGGAGCCCGCCGCAGGCCGGGAGCCCTCCCCGTCGCCCGCCCCCGACGGGCCGCCCGCCACCTTCGCCGAGCTGCTCGACCGCCTCGGCGACGTCCCGGGCGTGTGTTTCACCGGCTCGCCCGACCCGGCGCTGGCGCTGGACAGGCAATCGCAGTCGGCCAAGTTCGTGCGCAAGGCGTGGCGGATGGTGGGCGTGCTCAGCGACTACGCCGCCAGCCGGTGCGCCGCCGACGGCCCCACCGGGCTGCACGACTACCTGCGGCGCACCCCCGCCGGGCTGCGCTCGACGTCGCTGCACAACTACACGGCCGTCGAAAGCGACACCACCTCCAAGGACCCCGCGTTCCGCGAGCCGCGCACGCTGCCGGTGCCTGAGACGGTCGACCCGTCGGGCGCGGTGTTCATGGGCGCGCACTTCCGGCTGGGCAGCGGCAACATCAGCCCGCGCATGCACATCCACGACGACACGGCCGGCACCGGGCTCGTCTACATCGGGTACATCGGCGCCCACCTGCCGAACCTGTCGACCAACTAGCCGCGAAGAGGCGCCGCGCCTGGGCATACTCGCCGCATGTGGCAGGACATGTTCGTCATCGAGATCCCGGCGCCCGAGAAGATCCTGCGGACCATCGCCGTCTACGCGGGCCTCGCTATCCTTCTGCGCCTGGCCGGCAAGCGCGACCTGGCCCAGCTCAACACGTTCGACCTGGTGGTCGTGCTGCTGCTGGCCAACGTGCTGCAGAACGCCGTGATCGGCAACGACTACAGCCTGGTGGGCGGCCTGCTCGGGGCCGCGGTGCTCATGGTCGTCAACTCGCTGTGGGTGCACGTGGCCGCCGCCGTGCCGTGGCTCTCGCGGCTCACCGAGGGCCGGCCCACCGAGCTGGTGCGCAACGGCGAGATCGTCTCGTCCCCGGCCCGCTCGGGGCTGCGCCGCGCCGACATCATCGTGGCGCTGCGCAGGCAGGGCGCCGAGAGCATCGACGAGGTGGAGCGCGCGACGCTGACCCCGCGCGGCAGCATCGTCGTCGACCTGTACCCGTGGGCGCAGAACGCGACGGTGCGCGACGTGCAGCTCACCGACCGCACCCTCGATGTGCGCCTCGCCGAGCTGGGCGCCAAGATCGACGCGCTGGCCGCACGCATGCCGCCGCACCCCGGATAGGCGGCGGCGCCGGCCCCGCACGGGGCCGGCGCCGTCGGCACGCCGGGGTGGAGGGCCGTTCCGGTCAGAGGCCCTCGAGCGCCTGCTCGACGTCGCCGAGCAGGTCGGCGCCGTCCTCGATGCCCACCGACAGGCGCACCAGGTTGGCCGGCACCTCCAGCAGCGAGCCCGCGGTGGACGCGTGCGTCATGGCGCCCGGGTGCTCGATGAGCGACTCGACGCCGCCCAGCGACTCGGCGAGCGTGAAGATCTCGGTGCGCGCACAGAAGTCGAGCGCCGCCTGCCGCCCGCCCGCCAGCTGCACCGACACCATGCCGCCGAAGCGGCGCATCTGCTTGGCGGCCACCTCGTGGCCGGGGTGCTCGGCGAGCCCCGGGTAGAGCACCTTCTCCACCGCCGGGTGGCCGGTGAGGAACTGCACGATGCGCTCGGCGTTGTCGCAGTGCCGATCCATGCGCACCTCGAGAGTCTTGATGCCGCGCAGCGTGAGGAACGAGTCGAACGGCCCCGGCACCGCGCCCGCGCCGTTCTGCAGGAACGCGAAGGCGGCGTCGAGCTCCTCGTCGTCGGTGATCAGCGCGCCGCCCACCACGTCGGAGTGCCCGCCGATGTACTTGGTGGTCGAGTGCAGCACCACGTCGGCGCCCTGCGCGAGGGGGTTCTGCAGGTAGGGCGAGGCGAAGGTGTTGTCCACCACCAGCTTGGCGCCGCCCTCGTGCGCGACCCCCGCGATGGCGGCGATGTCGCCGACGTTGAGCAGCGGGTTGGTGGGCGTCTCGAGCCACACCAGCTTGGTGGTGGGACGCATCGCCTCGCGCACCGCATCCACATCGGTGATGGGCGCCGGGGTGTACTCGATGCCCCACTGGGTGAAGACCTTGTCGATGAGCCGGAAGGTGCCGCCGTAGGCGTCGTTGGGGATGACCAGGTGGTCGCCCGGACGCAGCGCGGCGCGGATCATCGTGTCGGTGGCCGCCATGCCCGAGCCGAACGCGCGGCCGTAGGCGCCGCCCTCGATGGCGGCGAGGTTGGCCTCGAGCGGGCGGCGGGTGGGGTTGCCGGTGCGCGCGTACTCGAAACCGCCGCGCATGCCGCCCACCCCGTCCTGCGCGAACGTGGACGACGCGTAGATGGGCACGTTGACGGCGCCGGTCTGCGGGTCGGGCTCGTATCCGGCGTGGATGGCGCGGGTGGAGAACCCCTGCCACGAGTGGGTGTCGGCCTGGCTGCGCTGCTCGCTCATGCGCCACACACTACCCACCGGCGCGCGGCCCCCGGCGCCCCGGCGGGCGGGGTGCCGGGGCGGCCGTGCGCTACGCCTTGCTGATGAAGCCGAGCACGTCGTGGCGGGTGATGACGCCCACCGGCTTGCCGTCTTCGATGACCATGAGCGCGTCCGTGTCGCCCAGCGCCTTCATGGCGGCGTCGACGGGCTGGCCCGAGCCGATCTGCGGCAGCGCCCGCTCCATGTGCTTCTCCACCGGGTCGGCCAGCTGCGCGCGGCCCTCGAACACGGCGCTGAGCAGCTCGCGCTCGGTGACGCTGCCCGCCACCTCGCCGGCCATGATCGGCGGCTCGGCCCCGACGACCGGCATCTGGGAGACGCCGTACTCGCGCAGGATCTCCACCGCGTCGCGCACCGTCTCCGAGGGGTGGGTGTGCACCAGGTCCGGCAGCTCGCCCGACTTGCCGCGCAACACGTCGCCGACGGTGGCCTTCTTCTCCTTGCCGTCAAGCGGCGTGCGCAGGAAGCCGTAGGACGCCATCCACTTGTCGTTGAAGATCTTCGACAGGTAGCCGCGGCCGCCGTCGGGCAGCAGGACGACGATGACCGCGTCGGGCCCCTCGCGCCGCGCCACCTCCAGCGCCGCGACCACCACCATGCCGCAGCTGCCGCCCACCAGCAGCCCCTCCTCGCGGGCCAGGCGGCGGGTCATCTCGAACGAGTCGGCGTCCGAGACGGCGATGATCTCGTCGGGGATGGACGGGTCGTACGCGCTGGGCCAGAAGTCCTCGCCCACGCCCTCCACCAGGTAGGGACGCCCGGTGCCGCCCGAGTACACGGAGCCCTCCGGGTCGACGCCGACCACCTTCACCGCGCCGCCGGAGACCTCCTTGAGGTAGCGGCCGGTGCCGGTGATGGTGCCGCCGGTGCCCACGCCGGCGACGAAGTGCGTGACCTTGCCGTCGGTGTCGCGCCAGATCTCGGGGCCGGTGGTCTCGTAGTGGCTGGCCGGGCCCGCCGGGTTGGAGTACTGGTCCGGCTTCCACCCGCCCGGCAGCTCGGCGGCGAGCCGGTCGGAGACGCTGTAGTAGCTGTCGGGGTGCTCGGGCGGCACGGAGGTGGGGCACACCACCACCTCGGCGCCGTACGCCTTGAGCACGTTGCGCTTGTCCTCGCTCACCTTGTCGGGGCACACGAACACGCAGTGGTAGCCGCGGCGCTGCGCCACCAGGGCCAGGCCCACGCCGGTGTTGCCGGAGGTGGGCTCGACGATGGTGCCGCCGGGCCGCAGCAGGCCGGCCTTCTCCGCGTCGTCGATCATCTTGACGGCGATGCGGTCCTTGGAGCTGGCGCCCGGATTGAAGTACTCCACCTTGGCGGCGACGATGCCCGGCGCGCCCTCGGTGACCGAGTTGAGCCGGACGAGGGGGGTGTCGCCGATGAGATCGACCACGTGATCAGCAATGCGCATACCCCCATGTTTCCAGATCGCGCGGGCGGCGGTGCGGCTGCGTCCGCGCCTCCCCGCGGCGGCGCCCGCCGGGATAGATTCGAGGCGAGCATCCAGGGGCGCGGCCGCGGCGGTCCGCCCCGTCCGCGGGAGGTGGTCGAGATCGAGCTGGTGCCGCGCCGCCATGCGCCCGCCGCCGGGGCCGCGCAGCCGGGCACTGC
>CAZDSL010000260.1:0-4491 GCA_964507655.1 uncultured Mycobacteriaceae bacterium
CCGCGGCGGGGGCGCTCGAGCAGCAGCTGCGCCAGGCCCCCTCGCCGGCCCGCGGCGGGGCCGGCGCGCCGCAGGCCGACCACGGCGCCGCCTGGGCGCAGATCTTCGCCGAGCCGGGCGGTCCGCACGAGCTGCTGCGCCGCATGGGGGCGTTCGCGGCCGCGGCCGACACGGCCGCCGAGGAACGGTTCGTGGCCGCGATCGCCGCCCAGCTGCCGGGCGGCGACTGGCCCGCCGGGGCCGACCTGCACGTGACGGCGGTCGACGCCGAGACGGGCCGGGTGCGCGTGTTCCGCCGCGCCGACGGCGTGCCCGCGGCGGCCGCGGTGGCGGCCTCGTGCGCCATGCCGGGGGTCTTCCCGCTGGTGACCATCGACGGCCGCCGCTACTTCGACGGCGGCATGGCCTCGCCCACCCACGCCGACCTCGCCGCCGGGTGCGACGAGGTCCTGGTGATCGCGCCGTTCACCGGCGGTCCGGTGGGTCCGGGGCTGGACGCGGAGCTGGCCAGGCTGGGCGGCGCGCGGGCCGCGGTGGTGGTGCCCGACGCCGTCTCGCTCACCGCCATCGGCCCCGACCCGATGGACCCGGCGGCGCGGGCGCCGGCGGCGCTGGCGGGCCGCGCGCAGGGCCGTGCCGAGGCGATGCGCGTGGGCATCATGCTCTCGCTGTAGCGGGGCGCGGGCGACGGGAGGACTGTGATGCGGATCGGTCCCGCGGGGAGGGGCCGCGCCGGGCCCGTCCGCCGCCCGTACCCTGTCCGGGTGCGAAATCGTGTGGCGGTGGTCCCGTCGGCGCCGCCCGCCCCCGGCCGGCGCCGGCGCGCGCCGTGGGCTCTGCCGGTGCTGCTGGCGGCGGCGGTGCTGCTGCTGGCGGGGTGCGTGAAGAACGACGACGGCACCGTGCCCCCGCGCACGCCGCTGCACCTGCAGGAGGTGCCCGCGATCGCGGCGCTCGTGCCGCCGGAGATCCGCGCGTCGGGCCGCCTGGTGGTGGGCACCAATCCGCCGTACGCCCCCAACGAGTTCATCGGCGTCGACGGCTCCGTCGTGGGCTACGACGTGGACCTGATGAACGCCGTGGCCACCGTCCTGGGGCTCACCGCCCGCTACGAGCAGGCCGATTTCGACAAGATCATCCCCGCGGTGCAGGCGGGGACGTACAACGTGGGCATGTCCTCGTTCACCGACACGCTCGAGCGCGAGCAGGCCGTCGACTTCGTCACCTACTTCGACGCCGGCATCCAGTGGGCGCAGCAGGCGGGCGACGACGTCGATCCCGAGAACGCCTGCGGGCTGCGCGTGGGCGTGCAGACGGGCACCACGGAGGACAACGAGGAGATCCCGGCGGCGGTGGCGGCGTGCGTGGAGGCGGGCCGGCCGCCGATCCACAAGATCAAGTACCTGAGCCAGGCCGACGCCACCAACGCGCTGCTGCTCGGCCGGGTCGACGCGTTCTCCGCCGACCTGCCCGTCACCGCCTACGCCATCGCGCGCTCCGACGGGCGGCTCGCCACGGCGGGCGGGGTGCGCGACGCCGCCCCGTACGGCTGGCCGGTGCGCAAGGGCTCGCCGCTGGGCGAGGCGCTGCGGCAGGCGGTGCAGCATCTCATCGACACCGGCGCGTACCGCACCATCGCGGAGGACTGGGGAGTGCAGGCAGGGATGATCACCACCTCGCGGATCAACGGGGCGGAGCGGTGACGGCCCCGCACGAGGCGCCGCCGGAGCCGGAACCCATCAAGGCCGTGCCGCTGCGCCGGCCGGGGCGCTGGATCGCCGCCGTCGTCATCGTCGCCGCGTTCGCGCTGTTCGTGTACGGCGCCGCCACCAACGCGGCCTACGGCTGGGACACCTACCGGCGGTACCTGTTCGACGAGCGCATCAGCTCCGCGGCGTGGAACACCATCCAGCTGACGGTGCTCTCGATGGTCCTCGCGGTGGTGCTCGGCGTGCTGCTGGCGGTGATGCGGCTCTCGCCCAACCCGGTGCTGCGCAGCGCGTCGTGGCTGTACGTGTGGTTCTTCCGCGGCACGCCGGTGTACGTGCAGCTGGTGTTCTGGGGCCTGTTCCCCGCCATCTACAAGCGCATCGACCTGGGCATCCCGTTCGTGCACCAGTTCGCGCACATAGACCTGCAGGATCTGCGCGCCGCGTTCGTCTTCGCCGTGATCGGCCTGGGGCTCAACGAGGCCGCGTACATGGCAGAGATCGTGCGCGCGGGCATCTCGTCGGTGAACGAGGGGCAGACGGAGGCCTCGACGGCGCTGGGCATGTCCTGGTGGCAGACGATGCGCCGCACCGTGCTGCCGCAGGCGATGCGCGTGATCATCCCGCCCACGGGCAACGAGCTGATCGGCATGCTCAAGACCACCTCGCTGGTGAGCGCGGTGCCGTACACGCTCGAGCTGTACGGCCGCCAGCGCGACATCGCCGGCGTCATCTTCGAGCCGATCCCGCTGCTGCTCGTGGCCGCCACCTGGTACCTGGCGATCACCAGCGTGCTCATGATCGGCCAGCACTTCCTGGAACGGCACTACTCGCGGGGCGCCACCCGCGAGCTCACCGGCCGGCAGCGGCGCGCGCTCGCCCGCGAGCAGGCCGCGGTGGAGGGCACGACGGTCGAGGGGGCCCACTGATGAACCAGCAGCCGCAACGCGCCGGGGAGGCCGCGGCCGCGGGCCCGATGGTGCGCGCCGAGAGCGTCTGCAAGAGCTTCGGCGGCCTCAAGGTGCTCAAGGGCGTCTCGCTCGAGGTGCAGCGGGGGGAGGTGCTGTGCCTGATCGGTCCCTCCGGCTCGGGCAAGTCGACGTTCCTGCGCTGCATCAACCACCTCGAGCGGATCAACGCCGGCCGGCTCTACGTGGACGGCGACCTGGTGGGCTACAGCGAACGCGGCGGCCGGCTCTACGAGCTGCACCCCAAGCGTGCCGCGCGGCAGCGCCGCGACATCGGCATGGTGTTCCAGCACTTCAACCTCTTCCCGCACCGCACGGTGCTCGAGAACGTCATCGAGGCGCCGATGCTGGTGCGCAAGGTGCGCCGCAAGGACGCGGTGGCGCGGGCGCGCGCCCTGCTCGACCAGGTGGGGCTGGGCGCCAAGGCGGGCGCCTACCCCTCGCAGCTCTCGGGAGGCCAGCAGCAGCGGGTGGCCATCGCCCGCGCCCTCGCCATGGAGCCCAAGCTCATGCTGTTCGACGAGCCCACGTCGGCGCTCGACCCGGAGCTGGTGGGCGACGTGCTCGCCGTCATGCAGAACCTCGCGGCCGAGGGCATGACGATGGTGGTGGTGACGCACGAGATGGGCTTCGCCCGCGAGGTGGCCGACACGCTCGTGTTCATGGACGGCGGCGTCGTGGTCGAGTCGGGCCCGCCGCGCGAGGTGCTGGAGAACCCGCGCCGCGAGCGCACGCAGGAGTTCCTGTCCAAGCTGCTGTAGCCGGCGCGGCCTCAGCGGGGCTTGCGGCAGCGGAAGACAGCCGTGCCGGGGAACAGGCGGCCCCGCAGCGGGCTCCACTGGCCCCACTCCCGGTCCATCCCCTCGGGCCACTCCGGCTCGACGATGTCCTCGAGCACCAGGCCCGCCGCCACGATCTCGCGCACCCGGTCGCCCACGGTGCGGTGGTGCTCGACGTAGATGGGCCGGCCGTCGTCGTCGGCCTCGACGTACGGCGTGCGGTCGAAGTACGGGACCGCCGCGGTGAGCCCCAGCGGACCGGGATCGTCGGGGAAGATCCAGCGCATGGGGTGATTGACCGAGAACACCCAGCGGCCGCCGGGCCGCAGCACGCGCGCGGCCTCGCGCATCAGCAGCGCCGAATCGGCCACGAACGGCACCGCGCCGAACGCCGAGCAGACGGCGTCGAACGAGGCGTCGCGCAGCGGCAGCCGCTCGGCGCCCGCCTGGATCAGGGGCGGGCGTACGGCGTCGCGCTCCATCGCGGCCGCCCCGCGGCGCAGCATGCCCATCGACAGGTCCAGCCCCACGGCCTCGGCGCCCTGCGCCGCCAGCCAGCGGGTGCACGGCGCCGAGCCGCAGCCGATCTCGAGCACGCGCATGCCGGGCAGGTCCGCTGCGGGGCCGAGCAGCCGCGCGTCGGCCTCCCGGAGACCCTCGGGGCACCAGACGAAGTCGCCGCCCGGGGCGTCGGCACCGAGGAAGCCGCCGTGCGTGCGGTGGTAGTCCTCCGCGTCGGCGTCCCACCACAGCCGGCTGGCCCGTTCACTGTCGGCCGACCCGAGCCGCGTGCGCACCACGTGGCCCTCGCCGAGCGCCCGCTCCGCGCCGCCGTGGCGGTCCGCATCGGGGCCGGTCACGGCGCCGTCCGCCCCCGCCGCCGCGGCCCCCGCGGGAGGGGCCGCCCAGGCCCGGTCGCCGCTGCTTCCATCGCTGCCATGCACATTTGCCTGCACCTGCGCAACTCTAGTAATGTCGCGGGTTGCGAGTGTGCCCATGCCCCGGTACGGGCGCCCGCGCACGCGCTGCAACCGA
>CAZDSL010000261.1:0-4489 GCA_964507655.1 uncultured Mycobacteriaceae bacterium
CCGCTGGGCCCTGCTGCCCGCGCCGCACGCCGATCGCATCGTGCGCCTGCACGACGCGGCCCGGCGGTTGCTGGCCCGGTACGGGGTGCTCACCGCGGGGGTCGCCGCCGCCGAGGACGTGCCCGGCGGATTCGCGCGGCTCTACCGGGTGCTCGCGCGGTTCGAGGAGGCCGGGCTGTGCCGGCGCGGCTACGCGGTGGAGGGGCTCGGCGGCGCGCAGTTCGCGGCCCCCGAGGCGGTGGACCTGCTGCGCGCAGCCGCCGGGGCCGGTCCCGCGGAACCGCTGGTGCTCGCCGCCGCCGACCCGGCCAACCCGTACGGCGCGGCACTCGACTGGCCGGCCACCGCCGCGGCCGCGCGGCCGTCCCGCAGCGCCGGGGCGCTCGTGGTGCTCGACGGCGGCGTCCCGGCCCTCTTCGTGGAGCGGGGCGGGCGCAGCCTCATCACCTTCGCGCCGCGCACGGAAGCGCTCGCCGCCGCGGTGTCCGCGCTCGCCGCCGCGCTGCGCGACGCCCCCGGCCGCGCCGCGCCGATCGAGCGGGTCGACGGCGAGTCGGTGCACGGCAATCCCCGCGCGCGCGTCCTCACCGAGGCGGGCTTCCGGCTGACCCCGCGCGGGTGCGTCCCCGCCGGCTGACCCCGCGCGGGTGCGTCCCGGCCGGCTGACTCACGCGAGCGCCTCGTACAGCGCGCGGTTCAGCCGGCTCAGCGAGCGCAGCGACAGCCGCAGGGCCCCCGGCGAGTGCGTGGCCGAGAGCATCACGCGCAGCACCGGGATCTCGGTGGGGCGCGCCGGGCGCTGCACCCGCTCGCCGCGCACGCTGCGCCGCAGCAGATCGACGCCCGCGTGCACCGACGATGCGGCCTCGCGCAGCTCGCCCGCCGTGGCCGCCGACGGGCCGGTGCCGGGATCGGCCCGGGCGGCCATGACGCCGGCGCGCGCCAGCTGGTGCGCCGACCGGTTGACCACGGTGAGCACGCGGGTGAACCGCTTCACGCTGCGCCGGCTGCGCGCCGCCGGGCGCAGCTCCAGCGGCTTGGCGGCGGTGAGCACCTCCTGCAGCGCCGCGTCCAGCTCGCGCGTCTCGGCCACCACCGCGCGCGTCACGCCCGGCGCCGCCACGGCGGCGACCGCGACGTCGATGACCGCGTCGAGACGGTCCAGGTACTCCCCCGTCCTGGCCTCGAGCTCGCCTTGCGTCGAGGTGGCGAGGATGAAGTAGGCCGACGCAATGCCCACCGCCGCGCCCACCGCCGTCTCCGCGATCCGCAGGCCCAGCACGTCGAGGCTGAACACGCCGAGCAGCCCGTACAGCATGGCGAGCAGGATCGTCACGCAGAAGGTCAGCAGCGCGTACGCCACCGGGGCCAGGTAGAAGGCGAAGAAGATGCACACGATGATGAGCACCATCTGCAGCGGCGGATCGTGCCCCACCAGGGCTGCGATCAGCACGCCCGCGATCACGCCGAACACCGTGCCCACCACGCGATGCCCCGCGCGCGAGAGGATCTCGCCGCGCGTCGAGGCGCCGTTGAACACCAGGAAGGCGGTGAGCACCGCCCAGTACCAGCGATCGGGCGAGACCAGCTCGCCCAGCAGCGTCGCCACGCTGGTGGCCACCGCCACCTGGATCGCCGTGCGGGTGCTCGGGAGCCACCCGTCGGCGCGCGCGGCCCGCTCCGTCGGGACGTCCCCGTCGGCCCGCGTCTCATCGGGGGCGCCCGCCACGGCCGCGGGGGCCGCCGCCTCACCGCGGTTCCGCGGGACCGCCGGGCGGACCGCCCCGAAGAGCGACGCCGCGCGCAGCGACACCCGGTGGATGGCGATGTGCGCCTGCACCGCGCGCGAGGCCACCATCGTCGCGATGCCCGCGGCCTCGGACGGATCCGCGTCCCGCGACGCCTCGGCCGCGGCCTCGCGGGCGGCCCGGAGCTCCACCGGTGACGCGCGGTCCTGCAGCGCCACCGTCAGCGCCGCCGTGGCGCGCGACAGGCCGTCGGGCCAGGGCACGCCGGGGCCGAGCGACCACAGCGCGCTCGCCAGCTGCTCGGTGGCGATCTGCGCCTCGAACACCAGCGTCGACAGCGTGCGGCCGGTGACGCTGACCAGCTCGGCCCCCTCGTGGCGGTCGATCCAATCCTCGATCATCATGGCGGTCTCGCCCAGCCCGTCGAGCCGCCGGCGCAGCCGTTCCTCGTCGCCCGAGGCGGCGTCGGCCCCCGCCCGCACCGCCTCGAGCGACGCCGCCCGCAGGGCCCGCGCCAGCCTGCGGATCTCCACCCGCGGGCGTTCCGGCAGCAGCGCCACGCGCACCACCAGCGTGCACGCCACGCCCACGATGATCGCCGCGCACAGCATCGGCACGTCCGCGAAGGATGCCTTGAGGAACAGGCTGAAGAAGTAGCAGATGAACGCCACCATGCCCAGCGCGTCGCCGCGCGGGCCCCAGCGCCGCACCCACACGGCCCCGAACAGGACCGCGATGAAGCCGATCTCGGCCAGCACCCCCCACATGCTGAGCGCGGCGGCCAGCGCCACGGCCCCCATCGCCGGCAGCGGGAGCAGCACCGTCGTCGTCACCCTGGCGCGCTGGGAGTGGTCCTTCACCGCCGCGGCCGCCTGCACCGCCACGACCGTGCCGAGCAGGGCCATGGTGACGGGCTCGCCTCGCGCCGTGCCGACGAGCACCATCACCGACATCGCGATCGCCGCCGACAGCGCAATCGTCGCCGCCCTGCGCAGCCGCAACCGGCCCGGGTCGCTCACCGCGAACACCCGGGCGCGCCCACGCAGATACTCGTCGACCCTCACACCTGGCATTGTGCGTCACGGGGGCGGCCGTTGCGGTGCACGGCACGGCACGGTGCGGTGCGGTGCGCCTCCCGCTCACGCGAACTGTTCGAGGCCGAACCGCCCCCAGGCCAGGAAGAGCATGCCCGCCAGGAACACCAGGTCGCCGGCGAGCTGCGGGTACTCGTCCCTGCGGATGCGTTCGGTGGCGGCCCCCGCCATGTACAGCGCCATGCCCGAGGCGGCGACCGGCACCAGGAAGGCGGTGGAGTCCAGCGCCGCGGGCAGGATCAGCCCCGCGCCCCCGATCACCTCGATCGCCCCCATGAACCACACCTTGCCGGCGGTGAAATCGTGCGGCCAGTGCAGAAGGTCGGCGTACCGCTTGTAGGGCATGACGAATTTCGCGATCCCGCCGGCGACGAAGCCCGTCGCGAAGACACCGGCGACGATCCAGAGGACGATGTTCATGGTTCCTCCCTCACTCGGGATGCATGGAAAGGACACACGTACGACGCACCGCCCGCCGCGGCTGTGACATCAGCGCCCCGCGTCCGGGCGATGTCACACGCAGCGGCCCCGATCCGTCGATACCGGTAGCGGCCGCAGCGGGCGCCCGCCGAGCAGAGGAGTGGTCGATATGGACGGGCGGATCCGGCGTTCCGCGGAACGGCTCGCGCAGTTCGAGCCGCTGCGCCCCACCCTGTTCGCCGTGGCCTACCAGATCCTGGGCAGTGTCGCGGAGGCCGAGGACGCGGTGCAGGAGGCGTGGGTGAAGTACGCGACGTCGTCCACCGAGCCCGAGTCGCTTCCGGCCTTCCTGTGCACCACGGTCACCCGTGTCTCCCTCGACGTCGTGCGATCGGCCCGCTCGCGGCGGGAACGCTACGTGGGCCCCTGGCTGCCGGAACCGCTGCCGACCGACGGCGTGGACGGCCCGCAGCAGGCCGCCGAACTGGCCGATTCGGCCTCGATGGCCGCGTTGCTGCTCCTCGAACGGCTCACCCCGCTCGAGCGCGCGGTCTTCGTCCTCCATGACGTCTTCGACTTCGACTACCCGTACATCGCCGGCGTCCTCGACCGGTCCGAGGCGGCGTGCCGCCAGCTCGGCTCGCGGGCGCGCAGGCATGTCCGCGACGGCCGCCCGCGCTTCGAGGCCGACCGCCGCAAGCGCACCGCGCTGGCGGGCAGGTTCTTCGATGCCCTCCAGCAGGGCGACATCGAGGCGCTCGAGGGCTTCCTGGCCGCCGATGTCGCCTGCCCCAATGACGGGGGCGGTGTGGCCGGCGGCCGGGGTGGCGTCTTCGGGGCCGCGCGCACCGCCCGGCTCCTCGTCGCGTCCGTCGGCCCGCTCCTCGACATCGGCGGCCGGCTTGTGCAGCGGGAGCTCAACGGCCAGCCGGGTGCGCTGCTGCTGCACAGGGACGGAGGGGTGCTCGCCGCCTGGACGCTGCAGATCCTGGACGATCGGGTGCAGACGATCAGGTCGGTCACCAATCCGCAGAAGCTGGCGCACCTGGGCCCGGTCGCCGACTTCGCGGAGGCGGTCGACGAGCGCAATCGCGCCCGCCGCGCGGCCCGGCAGGCCGCCCGCGAGCGCGACTGAGCCCGGGGCGGGACCCGGCCGCCGGCGGTTGTGGAATGCAGGCGGGTCTGGAACACAGAAAAGTGGAGGGAACCCCCCGCAGGGGGTTCCCT
>CAZDSL010000262.1:0-4482 GCA_964507655.1 uncultured Mycobacteriaceae bacterium
GGCCCTCAGCCCGCGCGCGGCAGGAGCGCCGGGGCGGGCGTGCGCGCCCGGGTCCGCGGGCGCGGGTCCCAGGCGGCGGGCGAGCGCAGGAACAGCGCGAACAGCGCCACCAGCCCCAGGGCCTGCCCCCACACGCCGAACCACACCACGTACTCCCAGGCGCGCGCGGCGTCCGGGCCGGAGCCCAGCGCCGCGTAGTACCGGAACAGGCCGATGCCCAGCGCGGTGTTGGCGGCGATGTAGCCGGCGAGGACGGGCCACGGCACGCGGAGCAGCGCGAAGAACGGCAGCAGCCACAGCACGTACTGCGGCGAGTGCACCTTGTGCAGCAGCAGGAACGCGCACAGCATCGCCCCCGAGACCTGCAGCCACGGGTAGCGGCCGGTGCGCCGGGCGATCAGCCATCCCGCCGCGAGCGCCGCCGCGAATCCGGCGATCACCAGCACCGGCGACGCCCAGCCCACCACGTCGTTGTACACCGCGTCGTCGCCGATCAGCGGCCGCAGCCCCCAGTACCAGATGGAGTTGCTGGTGATGTCGGCCGTGCGGCGCGTCTGGAAGGAGAACGACGCCCGCCACCCGTCGAAGCCGAGCAGCGCGAACGGCAGGTTCACGGCGACGACGACGGCGAGCGCGACGCCGGCCACGGCCACAGCCCCGGCCACGTCGAACCGGCGCCGCGCCCGCGGGTCCTGCGCCGGGCGTTCGCGCGCCGCCGCCACCGGTCCCCACAGCACCGCCAGCGCCACCGGCAGCACGAACATCCCCGGATACAGCTTGAGGCACGCGCCCACGGCCAGCAGGGCGGCCGCCACCATGCCGCGGGTGCGCAGCGGGGCACGCCACAGCGCCATGACGGCCGCGGCGCCGGCGGTCACCGCCACCGCCGGCAGGTCCCAGTTGTGGAACGCGTACAGCACCAGCGCCGGGCTGAGCGACCACCACAGCGCCCGCCACCCGCTCAACCGGCCCAGCAGCCACGCCGTGAGCAGGCCGAACGGCGCGAGCAGCACCGCGCTGTGCAGCAGGAACGCGGCATCCGTGTGAGCACCCAGCCCGCCGAGCCACATGAGCACGCCGCTGAGCACCGGATACTCCACGGCCCCGCCGGTGAGCTGCCCCGACGGTGTGATGCCGCCGTGGATGAACGGGAACAGGTGATGGTCGATGCCGCGGCCGATCCACAGGTACTGGATGTCGGAGTAGCAGACGTCGACGTTCTTGAGGTCCTCGAAGCGGAGGCTGCGGCCCTGCGCGGTGAACGGCGCGCCGGCGCAGCGCGCCTTGTTGGCGTAGCCGAGCACCAACGTCACGAGGGAGGCGAGGACGACGAACGCGGTCGTCCGGGCACGCAGGCGCATAGCCGCCACCCTATGGGGAAATCGCCGCGGGCCGCGCAGCGCGAACGCCGGACGCGGCCGCACGGCGCCGCTACGCTGCCGGTGTGCGGGGCAGGAATCTCACGCGCCGCCAGCACGTGGGCTACGCGCTGGGGTCGCTGGGCACCGGCGGGTTCGGGGTGGTGCCGGGCCTGCTGCTGGCCTACTACCTCACCGACACGCTCGGCGTGGCCGCGGCCGTGGCGGGCGCGGTGGTGCTGGTGCCCAAGCTGTGGGACGTGCTCATCGCCCCCGGCATCGGCCGCCTCACCGACCGCACCCTGGCCCGCCGGGGCGACCGCCGCCCCTGGCTGCTGGCGGGCGCCGTCACCCTGCCGCCGCTGTTCGCCCTCACCTTCCTCACCCCCGGCCCGCTCACCGGCGCGCCCGCGGCGGCGTGGGTGGCGGTGTTCTTCCTGCTCGCGGCCACCGGCTACGGCCTGTTCCAGGTCCCGTACGTCACCATGCCCACCGAGCTCACCGCCGACGCCGACGAGCGCACCACCATCACCGCCTGGCGGATCGCGCTGCTCACCGTGGGCATCCTGGTGTTCGGGGTGGCGGCGCCCGCGCTGGTGGACGCGGTGGGCGGGCGCGGCGGGTACGCGCTGATGGGCGTCGTCCTGGGCGCCGGCATCGCCGCGGGCATGCTCGGCGCGTGGCGCGGCACCCGCGGCATCACGACGGTGCGGGTGGGCGAGGTGACGGGCAGCATCCGCTCGCAGCTGCGCGCCGCGGCCGGCAACGGGCCGTTCATGGCGCTGCTGGCGGCGTTCGTGCTGCAGGCGGTGGCGGCGGGGGCGATGCTCGCCGCCGCCCCGTACTTCGCCCGCTATCACCTGGGCGACGAGGGCCTGACCTCCGTGCTGTTCGCGTGCCTGGTGGGGCCGGCGCTGCTGGTGATGCCGGGCTGGCACCGGGTGGCGGGGCTGGTGGGCAAGCGCACCGGGTACGTGCTGGCCACGCTGGTGTTCACCGCCGGCGCGCTGGGCCTCTCCGCGGGCGCCGCGCTGCCGAGGGCGGGCGTGTTCGCGCTCGTGGCCGTGGTGGGGGTGGGCTACGCGGGCACGCAGATGTTCCCGCTGGCGATGCTGCCCGACACGCTCGCCGACGACGCCCGCGCCACCGGGGCCTCGCGCGCCGGGATCTTCACCGGGGTGTGGACCGCGGGCGAGACGGTGGGCCTGGCGCTGGGGCCGTTCGTCGTCGTGTCGGTGGTGCTGGGGCTGTCCGGCTACGTCGCCGCGTCCGACGACGAGAGCGTGCGCCAGCCGGCCGCGGCGCTGGACGCCATCACCTGGTCGTTCTCGCTCGTGCCGGCGGCGGCCGCGCTGGCGAGCATCGCGTTCGCGGTGGCGCACCGGCCGCCGGTGCGTGATGATCGGAGCGGGTGAATCCGGAGGGTGGTCGCCATGGCAGCACGGGAGGCAGCGGGGCCTGGCGCGGCGGGTCGTGACGATCCGGGCGCGGCCGGAGCATCGGGCCCGCCCGACGAGCGCGCCCGGCGGGTGCTCGACGAGCTCGCCGCGCTCACCGCCGACGACCTGCCCGTGCGCGGCGGCACCACCACCGCGTACGTGTTCGACTCGGGCGTGCCCGGGGTGGACGAGGTGGCGCTGGCGGCGTACGGGCTGCTGGCGCACGGCAACGGGCTCGACCCCACGCGGTTCCCGGCGGTCGCCCGCATCGAGAACGACCTGGTGGCCACCGTCGCCGCGCGGCTCGGCGGCGACGAGCGCACCGTGGGCACCGTCACCAGCGGCGGCACCGAATCGTGCCTGCTCGCAGTGCTCGGCGCCCGCGAGCGCTGGCGCTCCCGGTACACCACCGGCAACCCGCGCATCGTCGTGCCGGCCACCGCGCACGCCG
This sequence comes from uncultured Mycobacteriaceae bacterium, assembly GCA_964507655.1. GTDB lineage: Bacteria > Actinomycetota > Actinomycetes > Mycobacteriales > Mycobacteriaceae > Tomitella. Next base: position 3,249 of record CAZDSL010000262.1, read on the forward strand.
CGTTCTTCAAGGCCGCGCACCTGTTCGGGCTCAAGGTGCAGACGGTGCCCGTCGACCCCGACACGCTGCGCGCCGATCCCGAGCAGATGGCGGCGGCGATCGGCCCGCGCACCGCCCTCGTCGTCGTCTCGGCGCCGTCCTACGCGTACGGCGTGGTCGACCCGGTGGCGCCCGTCGCCGCGGCGGCCGCGCAGTGGGACGTCCCCTGCCATGTCGACGCGTGCATCGGCGGCTGGATCCTGCCGTTCCTCGACGGCGCGCCGGCGTTCGGGCTCGACGTCCCCGGTGTCACCTCCGTCGCCGTCGACCTGCACAAGTACGGCTACGTGCCCAAGGGGGTGTCGGTGCTGCTGCACCGCGACGACGCCCTGCGCCGGCGGCACTGGTTCGCGCTCGCCGGCTGGGCGGGCTATCCGCTGGTCAACCCCACCCTGCAGTCGAGCCGCCCCGTGGGGCCCATGGCGTCGGCGTGGGCGGTGCAGCGGTACCTGGGCGCCGACGGGTTCCGGCGGCTGGCGCGCGAGGCGCACGAGGCTGCCGTGCAGCTGGCCCGCGGCATCGACGCCGTCGACGGCCTGCACACCGTGGGGGCGGCGGACACCACGCTGGTGGCGTTCGCCGACGACGGCGGCGCGGACGACCCCGACGTACGCGTGGTGGTCGACGAGCTCGCCGAGCGCGGCTGGTACCTGCAGGTGCAGCCGTCGATGGACACGGCCGTGCGCGGGCGCCGGGTGCCGATGACGGCGCACGCCACGATCACGGCGGCCGCCGCGCCACGGATCGACGAGCTGCTGGGGGCGCTTCGCGAGTCGGTGGCCGCGGCGCGGCGGGCCGGGCGGGTGATGGCCGATCCGCAGCTGGTGGCCGCGGCGCGCGACATCGTGGTCGAGGAGCTCACCGACGAGCAGGTGGAGGCCCTGCTGCGGCTCGCCGGGGTGGGCGCCGGCGCGGGCGGTGCGGGCCTGCCCGCGCGGATGGCGCCGGTGCACGCGCTCGTCGACGCGATCCCGTCGCCCCTGGCGCAGCGGCTGCTCACCGCGGTGCTCGCCCGCGAGCTCACCCCGCCGCGGTGAGTCGCGGCCGACATCGCAGGTCAGCACGTCGTCTGGTAGCTTGACAGGGTTGCTTGACGCAACGACCCTCCTGCCACGGACACGCCGTGGCCGATTTCTCTAGCCCATAGGAGGTGATGAGGTCCCGTGCGTCAGTACGAAATGATGATCATCCTCGA
>CAZDSL010000263.1:0-4465 GCA_964507655.1 uncultured Mycobacteriaceae bacterium
GCCGGCGCGCCTGCCGCTGCACGGCGCCTCCGTGGGCCGCGGCCCGCATCCGGTGGGTGCCGCGGGCCGGCGCAGGGCGGGCACCGGCGCGGTGCTCGTCGTCGCCGTCCTGCTGGGCTTCATCATGTTCGCGGCGGTCCAGGTGCGGTCGATGGGCGCCGCCACCGTGCCGCGGTCGGTGGGCACCGTGGAGGTCGCCTCGGGCGACACCCTCTCCGCCATCGCGCGGCGCGCGGCGCCGGGCGCCCCCGTGGATCAGATGATCGACCGCATCATCGCCCTCAACGGGATGGACGGGGCCGCGGTGCGGCCCGGGCAGAGCCTGCTGGTCCCCACCGGGGAGGGGCGGTGACGCCGCGCGGCGCCGGCACCGGGTTCGCGCGCGCGGGGCGGTGCTGTGCGTCCCGTATCATGTGGGTGGAGAAAGTGACCGCCAGCTGATATGTGCGCGCTCCGTGGTGCAATTGCTCAGGGGATCCCCACAGTGCGGCGCGTGGCCAGCAGCGTCGAAGGAGCCCCCATGCACTGTCCGTTCTGCCGCAACCCGGATTCGCGCGTCGTAGATTCGCGCGAGGCCGACGAGGGGCAGGCCATCCGGCGGCGCCGGCAGTGCCAGGAGTGCGGCAGGCGGTTCACCACCGTGGAGACGGCGGTGCTGTACGTGGTCAAGCGCAGCGGCGTCAAAGAGCCGTTCAGCCGCGCCAAGGTGGTGCGCGGCGTGCGCAGCGCGTGCCGCGGCCGGCACGTCGACGACGACGCGCTCAATGTCCTCGCCCAGACGGTGGAGGAGACCATCCGGGCCACGGGCTCGCCCGAGGTCCCCAGCCAGGAGGTGGGCCTGGCGATCCTGGGGCCGCTGCGCGACCTCGACGAGGTCGCCTACCTGCGGTTCGCCTCCGTCTACCGCTCGTTCTCCTCGGCCGACGACTTCGCCTCCGCCATCGACGATCTCCGCCGCCACCGCGCGGAGGCGGACGAGGGCGGGCAGGCCGCGGACGACGACGCCGAGCAGCCCGCGGCCGCGCGCTGACGGCCTCCGCGGCGCGCGGGCCGGGTCAGCGGGGCAGCCGGTCGATCGCCCGCAGCACCCGCTTCTCGCTCACCTGCTGCGCGGTGCCCAGGCGCTGCGCGAACAGGCCCACCCGCAGTTCCTCGATCATCCAGAACACCTCCTGCACGGCGGGCGACGCCGCGGCGGCGGGCGGGCAGCTCTCCAGGTAGCGGTCGAGCGCGGCGTAGATGCGGTCGAGCGCATCCATGCCCTGCGACTCGCGCGCCCCCGCCGTGGGGGCGGCCTCGAGCCGCAGGGTCGCGGCCTGCAGGTAACGGGGCAGATGCGCGGCCCGCGCGGCGCCCATGTCCAGCAGGAAGCCCTCCCGTACCAGGTCGTCGCATTGCTGGCGCACGTCCTCCACGGTCGACCGCGGCACGGCGGACGCCTTCTCGGCCGCGGCGAGCGCCTGCCGCAGCTCGCCCCACCGGCGCACCGCCCGCACCACCGTGGCCGCAAGCTGCGGTTCGGCGGCCCGCGCGGCCGGCCCCACGGCCGCCGCCAGCGCGTCGAAGGCGGCCGGGTCGCGCACCGGCCCGCCGGCCCGCATCATCGCCTCGTCCACGGCGCACTCGTGCACGTCGCGGAGCAGCCCCTCGAGCCCGCCGAACGGGTACTGGCCGGCCATGAGCCTGTCCGCCGTCGACAGCGTCGACAGCAGGTGCCGGCCGGGCCCGGGGACGGCGTTGAGCAGAAGCTGCCGCGTGCCGGTGCGCATCGCGGCCTCCTGCTCGGCGCGCGTGGGCACCACCGTCACCGCCACCGCGGCGGGGGCCGAGCCGCCGCCGGCGCGCTCCACGGAGAGCGTGGGGTAGCCCGTCACCTGCTGCCCGGCCACGGTCCGCGTCACCGTCTCAGGCACCGAGCCGATGGTCTCGGAGGTCCACACCGTGGCGGCGGGCCGGGCGTGGTCGCCGCCGCCGCGCGCGGCGGACTCGCGCGCGTGCTCGGCGAACCGTGCGGTGAGGTCGGCGAGGCTCTTGGAACGGCCCAGCTCGCGCCCGCGGGCGTCCATGGCGGCGAAGCCCATCCGGAGGTGATCGGGCAGATCCGCGGGGGAGAAGTCGGCGGGCGCGATGCGGCACGCGCCGAGCTGCGAGAGCTCGCGCGCCAGGGCATGGACTATGGGCTCCGACCGCGGCTCGATCCGGGCCAGCGCGGCGGCGGCGAAGTCGGGCGCGGGCACCACCGCGCGGCGCAGCTGCTTGGGGAGGCTGCGGATGAGCGCGGTGACGAGCTCCTCGCGCATCCCCGGCACCAGCCAGTCGAACCCGGCGGCGCGCACCTGCGGCAGCAGCGGCACCGGGATCCGCGCGGTCACCCCGTCCTCGGGGTGGCCGGGCTCGAAGCGGTACGACAGCTCCAGGCGCAGCGAGCCCTGTTGCCACGCCACGGGATAGTCGGCGTCCTTGACCGCTCCGGCCTCGTCGGTGGTGACGGTGTCGGGGGTGAAATCGAGCAGCCGCGGGTCGGTCTTGCGTGCCTTCTTCCACCACCCGTCGAAGTGCCGGCCCGACACCACGTCGTCGGGGATGCGGCGGTCGTAGAACTCGAACAGGTCGTCGTCGCGCACGACGATGTCGCGGCGGCGGGCTCGGTCCTCCAAGTCGAGCGCGTCGTCGAGCAGGGCGCGGTTGTGGCCCAGGAACTCGTGCCGGGCGTTCCACTCGCCCTGCACCAGGGCGTGCCGGATGAACAGGTCGCGCGAGGCCTCGGGGTCGATCGTGCCGTACGGCACCAGGCGGCGGGCCACCAGCGGCACCCCGTAGAGCGTGACCTTCTCGTAAGCCATCGCCGCCGAGTGCTTCGTGGACCAGTGCGGCTCGGAGTGGGACCGTTTGACCAGGCCGGGCGCGAGCCGCTCCGCCCACTCCGGCTCGATGCGCGCCACCTCGCGGGCCCACAGCCGCGAGGTCTCCACCAGTTCCCCGGCCATGACGAAGCGCGGCTGCCCCTTGAACAGCGACGAGCCGGGGAAGATCGCGAACCGCGCGCCCCGGGCGCCCAGGTAGTCGCGCGAGTCGCCGTCGCGCACGCCGATGTGCGAGAGCAGCCCGGACAGCAGCGCCTGGTGGATCGTGTCCTCCGCGGCCGGCGTCCCGTTGGGCTGCCACCCCATTTCGCGGGAGATCTGGCGCAGCTGTCCGTGCAGGTCCTGCCATTCGCGGATGCGCATGTAGTGCAGGTACTCGCTCTTGCACATCTTGCGGAAGCGGCTGGAGGTGAGCTCGCGGCGCTGCTCGCCCAGGTACTCCCACAGCCGCAGCCGGGCGAGGAAGTCGGAGCCCTTGACGGCGAAGCGGGCGTGCTTGGCGTCGGCGTCCTGCTGGTGGTCGGCCGGGCGCTCGCGCACGTCCTGCATCGATATGGCCGAGACGATGATGAGCGCCTCGCGCAGGCAGCCGGTGCGGTGCGCCTCGAGCAGCATGCGCCCCATGCGAGGGTCGACGGGCAGCCGGGCCAGCGCACGTCCCGTGTCGGTGAGCCGGTGCGCGGCGCCGGTCTTGTGCTCGGCGGCGCGCACGATGGCGCCGAGCTCCTCGAGCAGGGCCAGGCCGTCGCGGACGGCGCGCGGGTCGGGCGGCTCGACGAAGGGGAATGCGGACAGGTCGCCCAGCCCCAGCGACGTCATCTGCAGGATCACCGCGGCGAGGTTGGTGCGCAGGATCTCCGGCTCGGTGAAGGCGGGGCGCGAGTCGAAGTCGTCCTCGGAGTACAGGCGGATGCAGATGCCGTCGGCGACGCGGCCGCAGCGGCCCGCGCGCTGGCGGGCCGACGCCTGCGAGATCGGCTCGATGGGCAGCCGCTGCACCTTGGTGCGCACCGAGTAGCGCGAGATGCGGGCCGTGCCCGGATCGATGACGTAGCGGATGCCGGGCACCGTCAGCGACGTCTCGGCCACGTTGGTGCTGAGCACGATGCGCCGCCCCGTGTGCGGCGTGAACACGCGGTGCTGCTCCGCGGCCGACAGGCGCGAGTACAGCGGCAGGATCTCGGTGCCCCGGTAGCGGCGGTCGGCCAGCGCGTCGGCGGCGTCGCGGATCTCGCGCTCGCCCGCGAGGAACACCAGGATGTCGCCGGGCCCGGCCGTCATCAGCTCGTCGACGGCCTCGGCGATGGCGTCGAGCGGATCGCGGTCGACCATCATCGGCGCGTCGGGGGTGCCGCGGTCGACGGTGAGCGGGCGGTAGCGCATCTCCACGGGGAAGGTGCGGCCCGAGACCTCGATGATCGGGGCGGGGCGCCCGTCGGCGGCGAAGTGCTCGGCGAAGCGCTCGGGGTCGATCGTCGCCGAGGTGATGATGACCTTGAGGTCGGGGCGCTTGGGCAGCAGCTGCTTGAGGTAGCCCAGGATGAAATCGATGTTGAGGCTGCGCTCGTGCGCCTCGTCGATGATGAGCGTGTCGTAGCGGC
>CAZDSL010000264.1:0-4424 GCA_964507655.1 uncultured Mycobacteriaceae bacterium
ACCTGCAGGAGGACAAGGAGCCCGTCTTCGACTCGGTCGCGCAGCTCGAGCTGCTGCTGCCGGCGGTGACGGGGCTCGTGGCCACCCTCGAGTTCCACGAGCAGCGGATGGCCGAGCTGGCGCCGGCGGGATTCACGCTGGCCACCGACATCGCCGAGTGGCTGGTGCGGCAGGGCGTGCCGTTCCGCGTCGCCCACGAGGCCGCCGGCGGCTGCGTGCGTGCGGCAGAGGCGCGCGGGGTGGGGCTCGAGGACCTCGGCGACGAGGAGCTGGCGGCGGTCGACCCGCACCTGACGCCCGCGGTCCGCGAGGTGCTCACGGTGGAGGGCTCGATCGCCTCGCGCGACGCGAAGGGCGGCACCGCGCGGGCGCGGGTCGCCGAGCAGCTCGCGGGCGTGCGGGCGGCGCTGGACGACGCGCGCCGAGGGGCGTGACCGAATAGGCTCCGCGTGACGGGCGGCGGGGGCCGCACCGGGCGCGACGGCAGGGGAGAGGCAGGCACGCAGGTGCTGATCGACGGCAGGACCCTCGCGGGCACGGTCAACCGGGTGCTCGCCACGGCGCAGAACGGGCTCGAGGTGCTGCGGCTGGGCGGGCTCGAGATGGAGCCCGAGAAGTCGCCCTTCGAGGTGGTGGAGCGGCGGCCGATGTACCGGCTGCGCCGCTACTTCCCCGAGGCGGTGCACGCCGTCGACGGCGTCTCCGACCGCCCGCCCATCCTGCTCATACCCCCGATGATGCTCGACGCCGAGGTGTACGACGTCACGCGCGGCAAGGGCGGGGCCGGGGTGCTGCACGACCACGGCATCGACCCGTGGGTGATCGACTTCGGCTCGCCCGACAGGGAGGCGGGCGGCCTCGCGCGCACGCTGGCCGACCACATCGTCGCCATCAGCCAGGCCGTCGACACGGTCCGCGAGGTCACGGGCCGCGACGTGCACCTCGCCGGCTACTCGCAGGGCGGCATGTTCGCCTACCAGGCCGCGGCCTACCGGCAGTCCGAGGGGCTGGCCAGCGTGATCACGTTCGGCAGCCCGGTGGACACGCTCGCCGCGCTGCCGTTCGGGCTGCCGGTGGGCCTGGCCACCCACGCCGCCGACCTGCTCGCCGACCACGTCCTGCGCCACCTGTACCTGCCCGCCTGGGGCGCGCGCCTGGGCTTCCAGCTGCTGGACCCGGTGAAGACGGCCAAGTCGCGGCTCGACTTCGTGCGCCAGCTGCACGACCGCGACGCGCTGCTGCCGCGCGAGGCGCAGCGCCGGTTCCTCGAGAACGACGGCTACGTCGCCTACGCGGGGCCCGCCATCGCCGAGCTGCTCAAGCAGTTCATCGCGCACAACCGCATGATGACGGGCGGCTTCGTCATCGAGGGCCGGCTGGTGGGGCTCGCCGGCATCACCTGCCCCGTGCTGGCGTTCGTCGGCGACGTCGACGACATCGGCCAGCCGGTGGCGGTGCGCGGCATCGCCAAGGCCTCGCCCAACGCCGACGTCTACGAGCACCGCCTGCCGTCGGGCCACTTCGGGCTGGTGGTGGGGTCCACCGCCGCCGAGCAGACGTGGCCGGGCACGGCGTCCTGGATCCTCTGGCAGGAGGCCGGCGGCCCGGCGGGCGCCGTGGAGCCGAGCGAGCGCATCCACCCGATGCGTGCCGAGGCCGACGATCCGGGCGGCACCGGCGTCACGGTGGCCTCGCGGCTGAGCCACGGCGTCGACTCGCTGGCCGAGGCGGGGCTGGGCGCCGCCCGCAGCATCGTCGGGCTCACGATGGGCGCCGCCCGCAGCACCGTCGCCATCGCCGAGGAGGCGGCCCGCACGCTGCCCCGGCTGGCGCGGCTCGGCCAGATCCAGTCGCACACCCGCATCTCGTTCGGCCGCGTGCTGGCCGAGCAGGCCCAGTCGGCGCCGGGCGGCGAGTGCTTCCTGTTCGAGGGGCGCGTGCACACCAACGCGGCGGTGGACGAGCGCATCGACAACGTGGTGCGCGGCCTCATCCGCATGGGCGTGCGCCAGGGCGCCGAGGTGGGCGTGCTCATGGAGACGCGGCCCAGCGCGCTCGTCGCGGTGGCGGCGCTCTCGCGCCTCGGCGCGGTGTCGGTGCTGCTGCCCACGGGTGCGGGGCTGGCGCCGGCGGTGGAGTTGGTGGGGGTGGACACGATCCTCGCCGACCCGGAGAACCTCGACGAGGCCGCCGCCACGGGCCGGCGGGTGCTGGTGCTCGGCGGCGGCGAGGAGCGCGAGCTCGACCTGTCGGGCCGCGGCGACGTGGTCGACATGGAGAAGATCGACCCCGCCGGGGTGCGGCTGCCGAAGTGGTACGAGCCCGACCCGGGGAGGGCGCGCGATCTCGCGTTCATCATGTTCACCGAGTCGCGCGGCAAGGTGGAGGCGCGGCCGATCACCAACCGCCGCTGGGCGCTGTCGGCCTTCGGCACGGCCAGCGCGGCGGCGCTCGGCGCGGGCGACACGGTGTACTGCCTGACGCCGCTCAATCACCAGTCGAGCCTGCTGACCAGCATCGGCGGGGCGGTCGCGGGCGGCGCGCGGATCGCGCTCACGGGCCGGTTCGACCCGGCCATGTTCGTCGAGGAGGTGCACCGCTACGGCGTCACCGTCGTCTCCTACACGTGGACGCAGCTGCGCGATCTGGTGGGCGATTCGCCGCACGCGCTCGGTCCGCACCACCCGGTGCGGCTGTTCATCGGCTCCGGCATGCCGGCCGGGCTGTGGGAGCAGGTCACCGAGACCTTCGCCCCCGCGCAGGTGGTGGAGTTCTACGCGGCCACCGAGGGCGGCGCGGTGCTCGCGAACCTGGGCCAGAAGAAGCCGGGCGCCAAGGGCCGGCCGCTGCCGGGCAGCGCCCCGGTGCGGCTGGCCGCGTACGACGTGGCGGCGGAGCGCTACCTCGAGGACGACGACGGCCTGGTGCGCGAGGCGGGCGACGGCGAGGTGGGACGGCTGCTCTCGCTCGCGATCCCCGACATGGACGTGTCGCCGGCGGTGCTGCGCGGGGTGTTCGCCTCCGGCGACGCCTGGGTGGCGTCGAACGACCTGTTCTATCGCGACGCCGACGGCGACTACTGGATGCTCGACACGGTGCACGACGTGGTCCGCGGTCCCGACGGCCCGGTGTACCGGATGCCGATCATCGACGCGCTCGGGCGGCTGCCCGAGATCACCTGCGCGGTCGCGTACGCGGTGGGCGAGCCGGGCGGGCAGGTCGCGGTGGCGGCGGTGACGGTGCGGCCCGACGAGGAGCTGCGCGCCGCCGACCTCGACGAGGCCGTCGCGCCGCTGCCCGCGTGCAACCGCCCGGCGCTGGTGCACGTGGTCGACGCGATCCCGCGCACGCACTGGTACCGGCCGATCAGCACCGGGCTGGCGGAGCGGGGGCTTCCCGCGGCGGGCGGGCCGGCGTTCGGGTACGACCGCTCCACCGGGCATTACGCGCCGCTCACCGAGGAGCTGCGTGCGGCGATCGCGGGGGAGAGGTGACCGACGGCCGCGCGGCGTTCACGACGGGCGAGCAGGCCCGCGCGGTGCTCGCGGCCGACCCGCTCACCGCCGGCCGCGCCCTGCTCGGCGCCCGCCTCACCGCCAACGGGGTGACGGTGCGCGTCGTCGAGGTGGAGGCCTACCGGGGGCCCGAGGATCCGGCCTCGCACGCCTACCGCGGCGTCACCGAACGCAACCGGGTGATGTTCGGCCCCGCGGGGCGCCTGTACGTGTACCGCAGCTACGGCATCCACACGTGCATGAACGTGAGCGCGGGCCCGGACGGCACGGGGTGGGCCGTGCTGCTGCGGGCCGGTGCCGTCGTGGAGGGCGAGGAGACCGCACGGGGGCGCCGGGGGGCCGGTCGGCCCGCGGCGGCGCTGGGGCGCGGGCCCGGCAACCTCGGCAGCGCGCTCGGCGTGCGGCTCGACGACAACGGCGCCGACCTGCTCGACGGCGGGCCGATCTCCCTGGCCCTCGCGCCCGCCGGCGCAGTCGACGACGCGTGCGTGCGCAGCGGGCCGCGGGTGGGAGTGAGCGTCAACGCCGACGTGCCCTGGCGGCTGTGGCTGGCCGGAGAGCCCGCGGTGTCCGCGTACAAGCGCAGCCCCCGCGCCGATCCGCCCGCGCGGTGACCGGTGTTCCCGCGCCCGGCCGGATGCGGGAAGATCGGAGTCGTGACTGCGAACATCCTCGACGAACTCCACTGGCGCGGCCTGATCGCACAGTCGACCGACCTCGATGCGCTGCGCGGCGCCCTCGCGGCGGGGCCGCTGACCCTGTATGCGGGGTTCGACCCCACGGGGCCGAGCCTGCACGCCGGTCACCTGGTGCCGCTGCTGGCGCTCAAGCGCTTCCAGCGCGCGGGGCACCGCCCGATCGTGCTCGCCGGCGGGGCCACCGGGCTCATCGGGGATCCCCGCGACGTCG
>CAZDSL010000265.1:0-1676 GCA_964507655.1 uncultured Mycobacteriaceae bacterium
GGCTGCCTGGCCGGCGCGTGGGCCGCGTCGGTGGCGGCGCGGCCGGACGGGCCGGTGCGCATGCGGGCCGGCGACCTCGACGGCGCGGTCATGGAGCTGCTGGCCGACGGGCGCATCGCCTCGGACGCCGACGGGCGCACGGCCGCCAGCTCGTTCGCGCGGGTCGACGCCTTCCGCCGCGGGTTCACGGGCGGGGCCGACCCGTGCCACCGCCTCTACCGGTGACGGCGCGGATCGGTACCGGGCCTCCGCGGGTCAGTACCGGGCCTCCGCGGATCAGTACAGGGCGTTGGCGAGGTTGCGCCGCGCGCGGATGACGTGCTCCTCGGCCGGATCGAACAGCTCGAGCAGCTCCAGCAGGCGGGCCCGGGCGGCCGACTTGGCGTCGGCGTCGCCGGTGCGGACGAGCGCGATGAGCCGGTCGAAGGCCGCGTCGGGACGCTGGGCCAGCAGCTCGGCGTCGGCGGCGCGCAGCGCGAGGTCCACGTCGCCCGGGGCCGCATCGGCGGCGGCGACCGCGTCGGCCGGCACCTCCTGCGCCCGCGCGAGGAAGCGCAGCTGCCGCACGGCCGCCTGCGCCTCGGCATGCCCGGGCTCCTCCGCGAGGATCTGCTCGTAGGCCTCGATGGCGCCGGACAGGTCGCCCGCATCCATGCGCGCCTCGGCAGCCTCGAGGCGCGGATCGCGCGCCGGCTCCTCCCCCTCGGCGGGCGGCGGCCCCGAGAGCTGCCCCTCCGTCATCGACAGGATCTCGGAGATCCAGCGGCCGAACTCCTCCTCGGAGATCACGCCCGCGAACGCGTCCACGGGGCGGCCGGCCGCGACGGCCAGGACGGTGGGCACCGACTGCACGCCGAAGGCCTGCGCGATGCGCGGGGCGGCGCGCAGATCGACCGTGGCGAGCACCCAGCGCCCGCCCGCCGCGGACGCCGCGCGCTGCATCATCTCGTCGAGCTGCACCGACTGCGGGTACTCCGCGGCGCCGATCGAGACGACCACCGGCACCTGCATGGAGCGCTGCAGCACCTCCGCCTCGAAATCGGGCTCGGTGACGGCGACGACGGGACGGATGCCGCCGGGGCCGGCCGGCGGCTGCTCCTGCGGGGAGCGCTGCGGCTGGGCGAGCCCGGCGAGGTCGACCGCACCGGACATGGCGGCGGCCATCGATGCTGACGGGGGCCTGGAACCTGGACGAGTCACGGGTGCAAGTCTGCCACGGATGGGCCGTCAGGCACGCACGCCCGCCCGGGGCGCCTCGTCGTCGTCCGCGACGGGCCGCGACAGCTCGGCCAGCAGGCCCTTGCGCACCGCCCAGCGCTCGAACACCACCGTGCCGAACGGCGGCACCGACGAGATCAGGGCCAGCAGCGTCACCTTGGGCTCCCACTTGAGCGCGCGGGAGGTGACCAGGGTGATGAGGACGAAGGCGAGGAAGCCGGTGATGCCGTGGAGCATGCCCGGCACCTTGACGGCCTCGTCGATGCCGAAGCCCCACTTGAAGACCATCGCGATGAGCAGGACGGCCCAGGTGACGGCCTCCCAGAAGGCGATGAGGCGGAATCGCGTGGCCGGGGTCGAGATGCTGAACAGATCGCGCATGCCGCCATTGTGCCCGAGGCCGCGGCCCGCCGACCGCCCGCGGCCTGTGATCCTGGTCCCCGTCCGCCGGCGGCGCG
>CAZDSL010000265.1:1776-4408 GCA_964507655.1 uncultured Mycobacteriaceae bacterium
ATGAGCGCGTCGCCCTGGCCTCCGCCGCCGCACAGGCCCGCCGCTCCCACACCGCCTCCGCGCCGGCGCAGCTCGTGGACGAGCGTGAGCACGATGCGCGCGCCCGACATGCCCAGCGGGTGCCCGATCGCGATGGCCCCGCCGTTGACGTTCACCTTCTGCGGGTCGATGCCCAGCTGCCGGGCGGAGGCGATGCCCACCGCGGCGAAGGCCTCGTTGATCTCCACCAGGTCGAGGTCGCCGGGCGTGATGCCCTGACGCTCGCACGCCTTGGCGATGGCGTTGGCCGGCTGCGCCTGCAGCGTCGAGTCGTCGGGCCCGGCCACCACGCCGTGCCGGCCGATCTCGGCGATCCAGCTCAGCCCCAGCCGCTCGGCCCTGTCCTTGCTCATCACCACGACGGCGCACCCGCCGTCGGAGATCTGCGAGGCGGTGGCCGCGCTGATGGCGCCGTCCTTGCGGAACGCGGGGCGCAGGGCGGCCAGCGACTCGGCGGTGGTGTCGGCGCGGATCCCCTCGTCGCGGAGCACCTGCACCGGCTCTCCGCGCCGCTGCGGCACGGAGACGGGCACGACCTCGTCGTCGAACCGCCCCTCGTCCCACGCCCGGGCGGCGTTGCGGTGCGAGGCGGCGGCGAAGGCGTCCATGTCCTCGCGGGCGATCGGATCCTCGTCGTTCTTCTGCTCAGTGAGCAGCCCCATGGACTGGTCGGTGAACACGTCCTGCAGCCCGTCGCGCTCCATGTGGTCGACGAGCGCCGTGTCGCCGAACTTCACGCCCGCGCGGCTGCCGAGCAGCATGTGCGGCGCCCGGCTCATCGACTCCTGGCCGCCCGCCACGACCACCTCGAACTCGCCCGCGCGGATGAGCTGGTCGGCCAGCGCGATCGCGTCGAGCCCCGACAGGCACACCTTGTTCACCGTCAGCGCGGGCACGTGCATGGGGATGCCCGCCTTCACCGCAGCCTGCCGCGCCGGGATCTGCCCGGCCCCCGCGGTGAGCACCTGGCCCATGATCACGTACTCGACGTCGCCGGGCGCGACGCCCGCCTTGTCCAGGGCCCCGGCGATGGCGATGCCGCCGAGGTCGGCGCCGGTGAGGTCCTTGAGCGAGCCCATCAGGCGGCCCACGGGGGTACGGGCTCCGGCGACGATGACGGATGTGGTCACTGCGTGTCCTCTCGGTGTCGGCGGCCGGCGTGCGCCGGCCCGGTGGGCACGCGCGCGCCTGCATCGCCCGCCACGATACCGTCGGGGCCATGACTGAGAACCCGTCCGCCGGCGTCGCCGCGCGCCACGTCACCGCCATCGACCACGTCGGCATCGCCGTGCCCGACTTCGACGCCGCCGTGCAGTGGCACACCGAGCACCTCGGCCTCGTCCTGGTCCACGAGGAGGTCAACGAGGAGCAGGGGGTGCGCGAGGGGATGATGTGCGCGCCGGGCACGGCGTTCGGCCGCGATACCGCCATCCAGATCCTCGCGCCGCTCGACGACCAGTCGACCATCGCCAAGTTCATCGGGCGCTCCGGCCCCGGCCTGCAGCAGCTGGCCTACCGGGTCGACGACGTCGAGGCCGCGGCCGCCGACCTGCGCGCGGCCGGCGTGCGGCTGCTCTACGACGCGCCCAAGCACGGCACCGCCGACTCGCGCGTCAACTTCATCCACCCCAAGGACGCGGGCGGCGTTCTCGTCGAGCTCGTCGAGCCCGCGGGCACGCGGCACTGACGTCCCCCGGCGCGGGCGCGGCGCCGCTGCCGCGCCTGCGCCGCGGGAGCCTCGCGCGGCGGTAGCCTGAGTGGCATGTCGTACTCGCCAGATCCGTCGGCCTTCGCCTCCCGCTTCGACGTCGTGCGCAAGGGCTTCGACCGCGACCAGGTGGTCGAGTTCCTGCGGCGCCTCGACGCCGAGCTGCGCCTCACCGCCACCGACCGCGACGCCGCCGCCGCCCAGGCCAACGATCTGGCCGCGCAGCTCGACGACGCCCGCGACGAGATCGATCAGCTCCGCAGCGAGATCGACCGGCTCTCCGTGCCGCCCACCACGGCCGAGGGCATGAGCGACCGCATCTCGCGCATGCTGCGTCTGGCGTCCGACGAGACCGCCGAGATGCGCGCCCGGGCGGAATCGGACGCGGAGGAGATCCGGTCGGTGGCCGCGCAGGACGCCGACGAGCTCCGCGCCCGGCACGAGCAGCGGCTGCGCGACCTCGAGGCCCGCCGCCAGGCGCTCGAGGCGGAGCACGAGCACACCATGGAGCTGGCCCGCGCGCAGGCGGGCCGGGTGCTCGAGGCCGCGGAGGCCGAGCGCGAGCGGCTCGCCGAGGAGGCGCGTGTGCGGCGCGAGCGCACCTACGAGGACCTGCAGAAGCACGTCGAGGAGACGCGCCGCGTGGCCGCCGCGGAGGCCGACCGCCGCATCAAGGCCGCCACGCACGAGGCGGCGCAGCGCATCTCCCGCGCCCGCGCCGATTTCGAGAGCCTGCGCACGATGCGTGCGGGGGCGCTCGAGCAGCTCATGGCGGTGCGGGGATCGCTCGACGACGTCGCCCGCATCCACGAGCAGGTGCAGCGCGAGCGGCCGCCGGCCGAGTCCGACTTCGACTGGTACGAGGCGCCCGACGGCCCCGCCGAA
>CAZDSL010000266.1:0-4404 GCA_964507655.1 uncultured Mycobacteriaceae bacterium
GTCGGAGAACCCGGCGGTGCCCTTGTCGGCCGCCACCACCAGGTAGGTGTCGTCGCCGTCGTGGCGGACCACCCGGCGCGGCGGCAGCACCTCGCCGGTGGCGGTGTCGAGGTTGTCGGTAACGTCCAGCAGGCCCGCGATGAACGCGCGGTAGCAGGCCACCCCCTCGGCGCGCAGCGCGTCCCTGTCGGCGGCCGCATCGCCCGTCGCGGCGGGCGGGTCCTTGACGACGAAGCCGCCCTTGGCGCCCAGCGGCACGATGACGGCGTTCTTCACCGCCTGCGCCTTGACCAGCCCCAGCACCTCGGTGCGGAAGTCCTCGCGCCGGTCGGACCAGCGCAGCCCGCCGCGCGCCACCGCGCCGAACCGCAGGTGCACGCCCTCCACCCGCGGCGAGTACACGAACACCTCGTACAGCGGGCGCGGCGGCGGCAGCTCGTCGATCCCGCGGGCGGCGAGCTTGAACGACAGCTGCGGCCGGGGCTCGCCCGCCTCGTCCTGCATGTAGAAGTTGGTGCGCACCGTGGCGGTGATCAGGTGCAGGTAGGCGCGCAGCACGCGGTCGGTGTCGATGCCGACGATCCGGGCGAGTTCGGCGGCGATGCCGTCGGCGATGCGCTGCGC
Source organism: uncultured Mycobacteriaceae bacterium (assembly GCA_964507655.1). Lineage (GTDB taxonomy): Bacteria > Actinomycetota > Actinomycetes > Mycobacteriales > Mycobacteriaceae > Tomitella. The sequence continues at coordinate 625 of CAZDSL010000266.1, forward strand.
GGCCTCCCGGCGCGCGTCCGGCACGCCGCCCGGCCCGTCGCCCGCCCCGTCGCCCGCCCCGTCCGGGGAGGGGGTGAACCGCGCCTTGAACAGCTCCACCAGCGAGCGCACCACCTCGGCGTTGGCGCACAGGACGTTCTGGATGTGCGCCAGGCTGTAGGAGAACCCTGCCTGCCGCAGGTACTTGCCGTAGGCGCGCAGCACCTGCGCCTCGCGCCAGCCGATGCCCGCGCGCATCACCAGCTCGTCGAAGCGGTCGGTTTCGGCGCGCCGGTGCCACACCGCCTCGAAGGCCTCCAGGAAGCGGCGGCCCACCTCGCCCGCGGGCGTGATGTCCTTGCGGTCGCGCAGGTCGGGCACCACCGCGATGCCGAACGAGTAGATCCAGCACCGCACCCCGTCCGGGCGCACCAGCGGGTAGGGCCGCTCGAAGATGACGTCGACGGCCAGGCTCTGCAGCACCGGCACGATGCGGCTCAGCGAGATCCCCTCGCCGGCCAGGTAGATCATCAGCCGCCACTGCCCGGGCCGGCCGCGCGGATCGCGCCGCCACGACACGCGGATGTCGCCCGGCTCCAGCACCCGCAGCACGGCGATGTCGGCCATCGCGTCGGCGGCCGTGAAGTCCTCCTTGTAGGCCTCGGGGAACACGCCCGCGAACCCGCGCGCCAGGGCCCTGTCCGCGGCATCGGCCCCCGCCGCCGACTCCATCAGCGCGTCGTCCCAGCTGCGGGTGCGTTCGGCCAGGCGCTCCTGGATGCGCGCCACGCGCGCGGGCGCCAGGTCGGGGCCGTCCCCGTCGTCCCAGCCTCCCGGCACCTGGATCGTGTAGTGCACCATCGTCAGCGTCGACTCGGTGATGCGCGCGCTGTAGTCGGCGTCCACGCCGCCCAGCTCGTCGAGCAGCACCTCGCGCATCGCCAGCCGGGTGGTGGTGGTGTACCGGTCGCGCGGCAGGTACACCAGCGCCGAGACGAACCGGCCGTTGTGGTCGGCGCGCAGGAACAGCCGGACGCCCCGGCGCACGCCCAGGTCGAGCACCTCGTGCACCACGTGCAGCAGCTCGGCGGTGGACGTCGCGAACATCTCGGTGCGCGGGTACGACTCGATGATCTCGACGATCGACTGCCCGTTGAAGCTGTCGAGCGCGTACCCCGAGCGGTCGAGGACGCTGCGCGCGCGGCGGCCCAGGATGGGGATCTCGAAGACGCTCTGGTGCATCGCCGACATGGTGAACACGCCCAGGAACCGGTGCTCGCCCACCTGCCGGCCGTCGCCGCCGAACACGCGCACCCCCACGAAGAACGGGTGCAGCACGTGCATCGCCACCGTCGACGACTGCCCCTGCGTGAGCGTGAGCAGCCGGGCGGCGGCCCCGCCGGGCGGCTCGGCCGTGACGCGCAAGCGCCGGTCTTCCGGCTCGCCCGAGCGGAACACGCCGAGCCCGCTGCCGGCGACGGCGATCTGGTCGCCCGGCGCGGCGTCGCCGCCGTCGCGCGCGAACCGGCGGTACCCCAGCAGCGCGAGATGCCCCTCGGACATCCACCGCAGCAGCGCCGCGCACTCGCGCGCCTCCGACTCGCCGGCCGGCCCGATGCCGATGCCCTCGTCGAGGTCGTCGGCCAGGGCGTCCATGATGCCGTGCATCGTGGAGGTGTCCTCGACGACGCTGCCGATGTCGTCGAGCAGGGCGCGCACGCGGTGCTCCACGTCCTCGCGCATGGCTCCTGTCATGCCGGTGATCTCCACGTGGATCCACGATTCGACGCGCTCGCCGGCATCGCCGGGCCCGGGTGGGGCGGCCGCGGGCGCCTCCGCGTCGCCCTCGATGGCGGCGAGGGTGCCGTCGCTGCGGCGGAGGACCCGCAGCACCGGGTGCACCAGGTGGTCGACGCCCAGGCCCGAGCTGCCAAGCAGCGCCATGAGCGATTCCACCAGGAACGGAGCGTCATCGGTGACCACCTGCAGCACCGCACCCGCCGGGTGCTCGGCCCCGGGCGCGTCCGCGCCGCCCTGCAGGGGCCGGACGCTCACCAGCGACCGGCCCGGCGCACGCACCCGGCCGAGCGCGAGATGGCGCTCGGCCATCTCCGCGTCCGGCCGCCCCGGGGCGCCCCCGGCGTGGGTGCGGCCGTAGCGGGCGACGAGCGCCGCGAGCGCCGCGTCCGTGCCGGCCCCCGCGTCCCCCGCACCGCCGACGGCTCCGCCCCCGTCGCTGTCCCCGATCGCCACGGCGATCACCTCCGGCGCATCGACCTCCCCCGCCGGGCCGGGCGGGGATTACGTCGACCGTAGACCGGCGCGGCGGGCTCCGCCGGACGTTGGACGGCCCCGGCGCGCCGCATGCGCACCGGGGCCGTCCGGGTCCGTGGGCGGGCTCAGGCGTCGTCGCGGACCTGCCCGAGCAGCGCCTCGCGCACGCCCGCGGTGAGGGGCTCGGATTTCTCCATGGTGGCGTCCACCGACACCACCACCGCGTCGACCGTCGAGTACACGGTGCCCTGCGGGTCGCGGATGCGGTGCCGCAGGGTGAACGACGAGGTGCCGACCTTGGTCACCCACACCTGCACGTCGATGCCCTCGACGCTGTAGTGGAGCGAGCGGTCGAAGGACACCTGCAGGCTGCGCACGACCACGGCGCCCAGCTCCGCGCCGAGCGCGCCGCCCAGCTCGCGGAAGAACCGCAGCCGCGCCTCCTGCGCGTACTCGAGGTAGAGGACGTTGTTGATGTGGCCGAGCTCGTCGCTGTCGCCCCAACGCAGCTGGAGCCGCACGGTGTAGGGATCGGACATGGCCGTCAGTCCCGGGTGAGCTTGCGGTAGGTCACCCGGTGCGGGCGCGCCGCGTCGACGCCGAGGCGCTCGGTCTTGTTGGCCTCGTAGCCCTCGAAGTTGCCCTCGTACCAGTACCACTGGCCCTCGGCGACGTTGCCCTCCCACGCCAGGATGTGCGTGCAGGTGCGGTCGAGGAACCAGCGGTCGTGCGAGATGACGACGGCGCAGCCGGGGAAGTCCTGCAGCGCGTTCTCCAGCGAGCCCAGCGTCTCCACGTCGAGGTCGTTCGTGGGCTCGTCGAGGAGGATCAGGTTGCCGCCCTCCTTGAGCGTGAGCGCCAGGTTGAGCCGGTTGCGCTCGCCGCCCGACAGCACGCCGGCGGGCTTCTGCTGGTCGGGCCCCTTGAACCCGAACGCGCTGACGTACGCGCGCGAGGGCATCTCGTTCTGCCCCACCTGGATGTGGTCGAGGCCGTCGGAGACCACCTCGAACACCGTCTTCTTGGGGTCGATGTTCTCGCGGCCCTGGTCGACGTAGCTGAGCTTGACCGTCTCGCCCACCTTGACCGTGCCGGAATCGGGCTGCTCGAGGCCGACGATGGTCTTGAACAGGGTCGTCTTGCCCACGCCGTTGGGGCCGATCACGCCGACGATGCCGTTGCGCGGCAACGTGAACGACAGGTCTTTGATGAGGGTGCGGTCGCCGAAGCCCTTGGTGAGGTTCTCGACCTCGACCACCACGTTGCCCAGGCGCGGCGGGGTGGGGATCTGGATCTCCTCGAAGTCGAGCTTGCGCATCTTCTCCGACTCGGCCGCCATCTCCTCGTACCGCTGCAGGCGCGACTTGCTCTTGGCCTGGCGCGCCTTGGCACCCGAGCGCACCCACTCGAGCTCCTGCTTGAGCCGGCGCTGCAGCTTCTGGTCCTTCTTGCCCTGCACCTCGAGGCGCTCGGCCTTCTTCTCCAGGTAGGTGGAGTAGTTGCCCTCGTAGGGGTGCAGCTTGCCGC
>CAZDSL010000267.1:0-1386 GCA_964507655.1 uncultured Mycobacteriaceae bacterium
GATGTGCTCGTCGGGCAGCTGGTCGATGATCGCGCGCGCCACCGTCAGCCCGCCCACGCCCGAGTCGAAGACGCCGATGGCGCCCTCCGCCAGGGCGGCGCCGCCGCCGGCCGAATCCGTTCCGCTCACGCCTCGATCCTCCCCCGCGGCGCGGCGCGCTCTCCGTCCGGGCCGCGCCCCAGCCACCACGCGGCGAGCAGGCCCCCGGCCGCGCCGCACACGTGCCCGCGCCACGACACGTGCGGCGACGACGGCAGCAGCCCCCACAGCAGCGAGCCGTACACCACGAGCACCGCCACGCCGACGAGGATGTCGAGCCAGTGCCGGGTGAACACGCCGCGCGCGAGCAGGTACGCGAGCCAGCCGAACACCAGTACCGACGAGCCGGCGATCACAGTGTCCGACGGCCCCAGCAGCCACACGCCGGCGCCGCCCACCACCCACACCACGGCCGTGACGGCGAGCGCCCGGCCGATGCCCGACAGCGCCAGCACGTAGCCCAGCACCAGCAGCGGCAGCGTGTTGGCCAGCAGGTGGGCCCAGCCGAAGTGCAGCAGCGGCGCCAGCAGCACACCCCACAGCCCGGCCAGGGTGCGCGGCACCACGCCGAGGCTGTCGAGCCGCCCGCCCAGGATCCAGTCGACCGCCTCGAGCACATAGAGCAGCGCCACGAACGCGCCGATCGCCACGCCCGCGGCCTGCCAGCGCGGCAGCGGCCTCGGCTGCGCGCCGCCGGGAGCCGTCACCGCACCGCCTCCCGGTACGAGGGCACCCCCGCCACCCCGGTGGCCGCGAGCACCGCGTGCACGATGGCGCGCTCGACGCAGTCGGCGGCCGGCCCGCACAGCGCGGCGAGCACCGGCAGCTCGGCCGGCATCCCCACCGGTACCGGCGGGCCTTCGCCCGGCGCGGCGTGCGTGCCGGTGGCGAGCGCGAAGATCGTGTCGCCGTCCAGCGGCGAGTGCGCGGGGCGCACCGCTCGGGCCAGCCCGTCGTGCGCGGCGGTGGCCAGCCTGCGGCAGGATGCGGCGCCGAGCGCGGCATCGGTGGCGACGACCCCGATGGTGGTGTTGAGCACCGTGTTCTTGGCGGCGAGCTCCGCGAGCCGGGCGCGGCCGACGGGGGTGGGCCCCGGGCGCAGCGCGGCGAACTCCCCCGCCAGCTCCGCCCCGGCTCCCCAGGGCAGGCCGGTGGCCGGATCGACCACGCTGCCCACCGGGTTCGCCACCACGAGCGCGGCCACGACGGCGCCGTCGGCGGGGCCGCCCTCGACCACGAAGCTCGCGGTGCCCACGCCGCCCTTGAGCGCCCCGGCCCGCGCGCCCGTGCCGGCGCCCACGCTGCCCTGCGCGGCGCCGCCCACGACGGTGATGCCGCCCGCGGCGG
>CAZDSL010000267.1:1486-4397 GCA_964507655.1 uncultured Mycobacteriaceae bacterium
GGGCCGGCGGCCGCGGCCGCCGCCGCGTAGCCGAACTCCGCCCCGGGCCGGTTGCCCCACGCCCCCATCGGCAGGTCGAAGATCACGGCGCCCGGCACGATGGGCACCACCTTGCCGGCGCCGCCCATCGCGATGCCCACGCCCTCCTCCTCGAGCCGCCGCATCACGCCGTCGGCCGCCGACAGGCCGTACGCGCTGCCGCCGGTGAGCAGCACCGCGTGCGCCCGCTGCACCGTGTGCGCGGGGTCGAGCAGGTCGGTCTCACGCGTGCCGGGGCCGCCGCCGCGCACATCGACGGCCGCGACGGCACCGCCCGAGGGGGCGCGCACCACGGTGCAGCCGGTGGCCCAGCCGGCGCCCTCGGCGGTGCCGTCGGGCGCGGCGGCCGTCGCATCAGGGTCGAGGCGGTGCGCGTGCCCCACGCGGATGCCGGGGACGTCGGTGAGGGCGTTGGCGCGGCCCGGCGCACCCGCGGGCATCACGGCATCATCGCCACGACGAGGTTGTCCTGCACCCACGTCACCCAGTGGTAGACGTCCATGTCGGCGGAGCGCGGATCGTCGGGCGGCAGCTCGTCGGGGGTGTCGGAGTCGATGCCCAGCGCCGTGCCCAGCGCCAGGCGCACGTCGTTGAGCGCGGTGACCCAGGCGTCGGCCTCCTCCGGGGTGAGCAGCAGGCGGCCGCCGCCCTCGGGCACCGTGCGCAGCAGCTCGCGGGCCACGCGGCGCTTCTCGGCGATGATGTCGAGCTCGTGCAGGCTGCGCAGTGCGCCGTTGAGGTCGGCGCCCTCGGCGGGGTCGGAATCGGGGTCGGCCTCGGGCCGGTGGAAATCGGGGAGAAGCCGCGCGAGGATCGGATCGTCCGGCGCCTCGTTGCTGCCCGAGCGCATGCCGGTGAGTTCGGCCAGATCGTCCTGCGGGGCCTCCTGCTCGCGGGCGTCGAGCATGCCCACCACCGAGGTCACCAGCGACCGGAGCACCGCGGCCTCGTGGCCGCTGACCTCCGAGCGGAACCGCACGCCCCCCAGCGAATGCTTTCTCGTCCACTCACGCACTTGGGTCTCCGACTCCCTCCGACTGTGCCGCGACGCCCGGTGCCAGGACTACTCGCCGCGCTGCATCGTCGCCCACAGGCCGGCGGCGTGCAGGCGGCGCACGTCGTTCTCCATCTTGTCCCGGCCGCCCGAGCTCACGACGGCCTTCCCCTCGTTGTGCACCTTGAGCATGAGCTCGTTGGCCTTCTCCTTGCTGTAGCCGAAGAGCTTCTGGAACACGAAGGCCACATAGTGCATGAGGTTCACCGGATCGTCCCACACGATGGTCACCCAGGGGCGGTCTATCTGCTCGATCTCATCGGTGGCCTCGTCCACCTGGGGTACGGCGACGGGGGCGCTCGGCATCGGTGCAGCCATGCCCCAAGGGTACGGCGAGCGCACACGGTGGGCCACGGCCCCGCCCGACCGCCGCACGGCCATGGCGGCGGCTGTGCCGATGTGACAGGTTTGTGGGGTGAACGGGCTTCCTGACACCTTCGCGGGCACCTCCGGCACGGCGCTGCTCACCGACATGTACGAGCTGACGATGCTGCGCACCGCCCTCGCCGACGGCTCCGCGCACCGGCGCTGCGGCTTCGAGGTGTTCGCCCGCAGGCTGCCGGACGGCCGCCGGTACGGGATCGTCGCGGGCATCGGGCGGCTGCTCGACGCGCTCGCCGGGTTCCGCTTCGGCAAGGCCGAGCTCGAACCGCTGCGCGGGTTCCTCGACGACGACACGCTGCGCTGGCTCCACGGCTTCCGCTTCTCCGGCGACATCGACGGCTACCGGGAGGGCGAGCTGTACTTCCCGGGCTCGCCGGTGCTCTCGGTGCGCGGCAGCTTCGCCGAGTGCGTGCTGCTCGAGACGCTGGTGCTGTCCATCCTCAACCACGACACGGCCATCGCCTCCGCCGCGGCGCGCATGTCCTACGCCGCCGGATCGCGCACGCTCATCGAGATGGGGTCGCGGCGAACCCACGAGCTGGCCGCAGTGGCCGCGGCGCGCGCCGCCTACGTCGCCGGCTTCGATGCCACCTCGAACCTCGAGGCGGTGCGCCGGCACGGCATCCCCGGCGCCGGCACCAGCGCGCACGCCTTCACCCTCCTGCACACCACCGCCGCGGGCCCCGACGAGGAGGCCGCCTTCCGCTCGCAGGTGGCGGCGCTCGGCGCGGGCACCACGCTGCTGGTGGACACCTACGACATCACCGAGGGGGTGCGCCGCGCCGTCGCGGCGGCCGGCACGGGGCTCGGCGCGGTGCGCATCGACTCGGGCGACCTGGGCGAGATGGCCCGGCAGGTGCGCGCCCAGCTCGACGCTCTCGGCGCCACCGAAACCCGCATCGTCGTGTCGGGCGACCTCGACGAGTACGGCATCGCGGCCCTGCGCGCCGAGCCCGTCGACGTGTACGGCGTGGGCACCTCGCTGGTCACCGGCTCGGGCGCGCCCACCGCCGGCATGGTGTACAAGCTGGTGGAGGTGGACGGGATCCCGGTGGCCAAGCGCAGCACCGACAAGGCCTCGCGCGGCGGCATCAAGCGTGCGGTCCGCACCGCGCGGCCCACCGGCACCATCGTCGACGAGATCGTCTACCCCGCCGCGCCCGGCTTCACCGACCCCGACGACGTCGCCGGGCTCGCGGACGACGGTCTGCAGGTGGAGCAGCTCATGCATCCGCTGGTGCGCGGCGGCGAACCGGTGCAGGGGCTGCCCGGCGTCGACTCCGCCCGCGCCCTCGTCGCCGACCGCCTGCGCAGCGTCCCCTGGGAGGGCCTGCGGCTCACCCACGGGCTGCCCGCCGTGAAGCCCGTGTTCCGGTAGCGGCCGCCGGCCCGGGCTTCTCCACGCGCGCCGGCTTCTGCACTTGCGCCGGCCTC
>CAZDSL010000268.1:0-4388 GCA_964507655.1 uncultured Mycobacteriaceae bacterium
ACGGAGGGGGCGGCCCGGGTACGGAGGGCGGATGCGTCGGGGCCCGGTTCCAGAGTCGGGCACCGGCACGCCTAGGCGTCCGACAGTAACCGCCGCGGAGCCCTCGCACCCGCCGCGCCGTCCCCGCGAAACGCGCGCGATCCGGGCGTCCATCTGCTTACGATCGGCCTGTCGAAGGAGGCGCGCGTGGAGCCGATCGATCGCCGCGGATTCCTGGGAGCCGCCGCACTGGCGGCGGGCGCCGTCGGGGGAGCGGGCCTGCTCTCCGGCGCCAGGCCGTTTCCGGCCCGCGCGGACGAAGCGCCTCCGACCGCCGCGGGGCACGGCCCGGGCGAGCGGATCGGCGACGCGGTGCGCGTCCAGGTGGTCTCGCCCACCTGTGTGCGCCTCGAGTGCGCCCCCGGCGGCGCGTTCGAGGACGGCACCACGATGCTCGCGGCGCACCGCCCGCACGACGCGTCGGCGTACGCGCGCGGCGACGGGCCCGGCGGCGTCACCGTCGACACCGGCCGCATCCGCCTGCGCATCGACCCGGCCGCCGCCCGCCTCACCGACGAGACTCTGCACGCCCAGGTGCTGCGCAGCGGCGAATGGATCGACGTGCACCCGCGCTGGGAGCGGCCCGGCTACACCGCGCCGATCGAGGGCCTCGGCATGGCCGGCTACCTCGGCGGCGGGGTCCCCAAGACCGACGGCGCGCCCGCCACCGGCGGCAACCTCGGCGGCTGGCTGCGCGGGCTGGACACGCAGTTCGGGCCCGTGCTGCTGCACGACGGCCTGGTGAGCCGCGACGGATGGGTGTTCCTGGACGACAGCGCCTCCCAGCTGGTCGACGGCGGGCGGCTCACCCGACGGCCCGGCGGCGTGCAGGACGGCTACCTGTTCGGCTACGGCGACGAGCCGGCGGCGGTGTTCGGCGACTACCGCCGCGTCTCCGGCGCGCCCGCGTTCCCGCCGCGCGCCGCCTACGGCCTGTGGTTCTCCCGCTACCACGGCTACACCGACCACGAGTACCGCACGCAGCTGCTCCCCGCCTTCGCCGCCGAAGGCGTGCCGCTGAGCGTGCTGATCGTCGACACCGATTACAAGGCCCCGCACAAGTGGAACGGGTGGAACTGGCGCCCGGAGCTGTTCCCCGACCCGCCCGCCTTCCTGCGCTGGGCGCACGGCGAGGGCCTGCAGGTGGGGCTGAACATCCATCCCAGCATCGCCGAGGCCGACCCGCGCTATCCGCCGACGGTGGCGGCGGCCGGGCCGCTCGCGCCCATCGCGATGCCCAACCTCATCTCGATCACCTCCGACCCGCAGGCGGTGGTGGACCGGCACTTCGGGTTCGACTGGTCGCACCCGGCCCAGCTCGACGCCTACCTGGCGCTGCACACGCCGTTCGAGGACGACGGCGCCGACTTCTGGTGGCTCGACTGGTGCTGCGACGGCTCCACCGCGGGCGCCCCCGACGGCACGCTCTCGGGCGACGCGTGGATCAACTCCCGCTACGGCGAGCGCTCCCGGGCGCGCGGCAGCCGCTGGCCCGTGCTCTCCCGCGCGGGCGGCTCGTGGCAGGACTGGGCGGGCGCGCGGCCCGGCCCCTGGGGCGAGCACCGCTCCACCATCCACTTCACCGGCGACACGGTCTCCACCTGGGAGATGCTCGACTTCCAGACCCGGTTCACCGTGGCCGAGGGCAACGCGGGGATGCCCTACGTCTCCCACGACATCGGCGGCTTCCAGGGCCCGCTGGACGACGCGCTGTACGCACGCTGGGTGCAGGCGGGGGCGTTCGCGCCCATCATGCGGCTGCACTCGGGCACCGCCGACCGCGGCGATCCGCGCCGGCTGCCGTGGGAGTTCCCGCAGCCGGTGCGCGGCATCGCCGCCGACTTCCTGCGGCACCGGTCCTCGCTGGTCCCGTACCTCTACACGCTCGGGCGCCGCAGCTTCGACACCGGCGAGCCGCCGGCCCGCGGCATGTACCTCGCGTGGCCCGGCCACGAGCAGGCCTACACGTTCGACCGCCAGTACATGCTGGGCGACGACCTGCTGGTGGCGCCCGTGGGCGTGCCCGGCGACCCGGCCGTCAAGCGCGTCTGGTTCCCGCCGGGCGAGTGGGCCGACGTCTTCACGGGCGACCGCCACACCGGGCCCGCCGAAAAGGACCTGCAGGTGCCGCTGCACCGCATGCCGGTGTTCGCGCGCATCGGCGCGGTGCTGCCGCTGCACCCGGCCGGCGCGCGCCCCGAGGCGGGCGGCCCGCTGCTGCTGCGGGTGTTCGCGGGCGCCGACGGGCGCACCGTGCTCTACGAGGACGATTCGACGCCGGCGGCGACGGCGGGGCGGGGCGCGCGCACCGAGTTGCTGTGGTCGGAGGGCGACGGGGTGCTCGCGGTGGGCCCGCGCGAGGGCGCGCTGCCGGGGGGCGCGCCGCGGCGCGGCATCGTGGTGCGGATCGACGGGGTGGCCGAGCCCCGCATGGTCACCGCGGGCGGCCGTCCGCTGACACGCGCGCCGGGAGGCGAGGACGCGGGGCCGCCCGGATTCGCCGAACCGCCCGCACCGGGGCCGGGCACCTGGCTCTACCGGAACGGGCCGGGCGGGCGCGGCACGGTGCTGCTCGACGCGGGCGGCATCGCGGCCGCGGAGGGGCTGGCCGTGGGGATGATCCGCGGCTGACGCCGCGTCAGCCGCCCCACAGCGCGTCCTGGCCCGCCGGCGTCGGCGGCGCGGCGGCGGCCCGCACCGGTTCGGGACCGCGCACCCGCCGGGCGCCGTCCCACTCCCAGCGGGTCACCAGCACCGCCTCGACGCCGTCGGTGCGCGCCAGCTGGGCGATGGCGATGCCGGGCACCTCCGGGTAGCAGCCCCACTCGCGCTCGCTGGTCATCACCACGTCCATGTCGAATGACGCGAGCAGGCCCAGGTACTTGGCGCGCGCGTTGTCGTCGACGCCGGCGAATGCCTCGTCGAGCATCACCAGCCGCGGCGCGTGCGGGTCGCCCGCCGAGCTGTAGTGGGCCGAGGCCGCCGCGAACAACGGCACGCTCACCACCAGCGCGGATTCGCCCCCGGAGGCGGGGCCCACCGCCGAGCGCCACCGCCCGTTCTGGTGGCGCTTGATGACGAAGCGGAACCAGGCGCGGTAGTCGAGCGCCTCGCGCAGGTGCTCGAGCCAGGTGCCGCCCGCGTTGCGCGCCCGCACCTCGTGGATCCTGTCCTGCAGGAACGCACCCACCGCGGCGCGGTCCCCGGCGGTCCAGCCGTCGGCGCCGCGGCGCAGGGTGCGCTGGGCCTCCGCCAGCCCGCTCGGGCCGTCCTCGCGCGGCTGCCAGTCCAGCCGCAGCCGCATGCCGGTGCTGGTGGGGCGCGAATCGAGCTCGTCGTTCATGCGGGCCACGTGCGCCTCGGCGCCCGCGATCAGGTCCTGCACGGTGGTGGCGATCTCGCCGAGCAGGTGGTTCTCCAGGATCTCGCGCTCGCGGGCGGTGAGCAGCCGCTCATGCTCGGCCACCTCGGCGGCGAGCGAATCGGCCAGCTCGCCCACGGGGGTGGGGCGCCCGCGGAAGGTGACCCGCACGCTCATGGTGCCGTCGGCGGTGAGCTGCAGCGACGAGGTGTTGCCCTGGCGGCCCAGGACGTCCTCGAGGGTCTTGTGCTCGTCGGTGAGCTTCTGCGACGCGCGCTTCCAGGCGTCGTCGCCGCCGTCCACCTCGTCGAGCGCCTCGGCCGCCCGGCGCGCGCACTCCACGGCCGGCGTCACGCCCGCATCGCCGGCCAGGCCGGTGACGTCGGGGCGGTCGGGCAGCGCCGCGTCGAGCAGGCCCGAGCCGGCGAAACGGTGGAACCGTTCCGCGGCGGCCGCGAGCGCCGACCGCGCGGCGTACGACTCGCCGGCAAGTTCCTGGCGGCGCCCCTCGGCCTTGCCGCGCGCCTCCAATGCGGCGCGCTCGTCGGCGAGCGCCGCGCGCTGCTGCTCCCGGCAGGCGTCCAGCTCGCCGCGCAGGTCGTCGAGCCGGCGGTGCAGCTCCTCCACGTCGGCGCTCACGGTCTCGCGCAGCGTGTCGTAGCGCACGCGGGCGTGGGCGGCCGCCGCCTCGGCCGCGGAGAGCCGCTCTGCGACCTCCGCCCGGGCCAGTTCGCTGCGGGCCAGGTCCTCCTGCGCCTGCGCGTGCGCCGTGGCGGCGGTGCCGGCGGCCGCGGCGGCGGGCCACAGGTCGGCCAGGGCGACGCGGTAGTCGCCCAGCGTCTCGTGGATCCGGTCGAGCGCCGCAGGGTCGGTGGGCAGCCCCGCGTCGGCGGCGTCGTCGACGAAGGCCGCCGCGGCGGCCTCGTGGGCGGCGACGGCCTCGTCGACGGCCCGCGCCGCGCCGGCCTGCTCGTCGCGCAGGCGCCGC
>CAZDSL010000269.1:0-3112 GCA_964507655.1 uncultured Mycobacteriaceae bacterium
CGACGAATGCCCGGAGCTGCCCGCCCGGGTGCTCGACGCGTTGCGCACGCCGCTCGAGGAGGGCGAGGTGCGCATCGCCCGCCGCGACGGCGTGGCCCGCTATCCGGCGCGCTTCCAGCTGGTGCTGGCCGCCAACCCGTGCCCGTGCGCGTCGGTGAAGGACACCGGATGCGTGTGCACGCCCACCGTGCGGCGCCGCTATCTGGGGCGGCTGTCGGGGCCGCTGCTCGATCGCGTCGACCTGAGCGTGACGATGCTGCGCCCCACCTCCGGCCTGCTCACGGAGCGCGCGGGCGAGTCCTCGGACGCGGTGCGGGCGCGCGTGGTCGCGGCGCGGGAGGCTGCGCGGGCGCGCTGGCGGTCCTTCGGCGTGCGCACCAACGCCGAGGTGCCGGGGCCGGTGCTGCGGCGCGAGCTGCCGCTGTCGGCGCCCGCGCGGGCGCCGCTGGAGACGGCGGTGCGCCGCGGCAGGATGAGCCCGCGCGGCGTGGAGCGGTGTCTGCGGGTGGCGTGGACCATCTGCGACCTCGCGGGGCACACCAGCCCCACGCCGGAGGACACCGCCACCGCCCTGTACCTGCGTGAGAGGCCGGCCGCGTGAGCGCCCCCGGCGGGCACGCGCCGCGCCTGCGGGCATGGGCCTACCTCTCGCGCGTGGTCGAGGGGCCGTGTGCACCGCTCGTCGCGGCGCTGGCGAAGGACGATTGGGATCCGGAGCCTCTGGCGGAGCGGATCCGCGAGCGCCGCGGCCTCACCGCCGAGCTCGAGAGCGCCACGCGGGCGCGGTACGCGCACGACGGAGCCGAGCGCGACCTGGCGATCCTCGACGCGCTCGGCGGGCGCCTGGTCACCCGCGACGACCCCGAATGGCCGGCGGGGCGCCTGGGGTTGCTCGGCGGCGGGGGCGAGGCGGACGGGTCGCCGCCCGTGGCTCTGTGGACGGTGGGCGCGCTCGACCTCGGCCGCCTGGACGGCGATGCCATCGCGATCGTGGGCACCCGCGCGGCCACCGGCTACGGCGAGCACGTGGCCTCCGACATCGCGGCCGACCTCGCCGAGCAGGGCTACGTGGTGGTCTCGGGGGCGGCGTACGGCATCGACGGGGCCGCGCACCGGGCGGCGCTGTCGGCGGACGGCGCCACGGTGGCGGTGCTCGCGTGCGGCGTCGACCGCGCCTACCCCGCGGGCCACACGCGGCTGCTGCGCGCGATCGGCGAGCACGGCGCGGTGGTGTCCGAATACCCGCCGGGCACGGTCCCCGGCCGGCACCGCTTCCTCGCGCGCAACCGCCTCGTCGCCGGGCTCGCCGCCGCCACCGTCGTCGTCGAGGCCGGCGCGCGCAGCGGGGCGATCAACACCGCGGGCTGGGCGGCGCGCTTCCATCGGCACCTGCTGGCGGTGCCCGGACCGGTCACGTCCGCGTCGTCGGTCGGCAGCCACCACCTGCTCCGGCGGTACCACGCGAACATCGCCACCGGGGCGGCCGACGTGATCGAGGTGGTCGGCCCCATCGGGACGCTTCCGTCGGTGCCGGACGAGCAGGCCCCGCCGCGGCGGCCCACCGACGCGCTGGACGCGCCCCAGCTCGCCGTCCATGACGCCCTCCCCGCGCGGGGCGCACGCACCTGCGAGGAGCTGGCCGTCGAATCGGGCGTGCCGGTGCCGCGGGTGATGGCCGCCCTGGCGGTGCTGGAGGTGCAGGGGCTCGCCGCGCGCGTGCCGCGCGGCTGGGCGCGGGCCGGCGGGCAGGACGCGGCGGGCGGCCCGGAGCGGTGGGGGAGCCCGGGGCGCTGACCCGCGCGGCGGGTGGGCGCGCGGGTGGTCGCGTCAGGTGCGGGTGCGCGCGTCGGGGCGCGAGAAGACGAAGGCGAGCGCGGAGCCTGCCGCCGCTGTGCACACCGTCACCGCCATGGGCAGCGCCGACCCGCCGCCGCCGAGCCCCACCAGCGGCGAGACCACCGCCCCCACGGCGAACTGCAGGGCCCCCAGGACGGCAGACCCGGTGCCTGCGAGCCCGCGCACCTCGTCCAGGGCCAGCGCCGTGGCGTTGCCGAAGACGAGCCCGATCGAGCAGGTGAGCAGGAACATCAGCGCCAGCAGCGGCCACCGGGCCGGCGGGTCGGCCAGCACCACCGCGAGCATGGCGATGCCGGTGGCGAGAAGCGCCGTGACCCCCACCGCCAGCAGGCGGCGCGGGCGCAGCCGCCCGATCAGGCGCGAGTTCACGGCGTTCGCCCCCGTCAGGCCCACCGCGTTGAGCGCGAACAGCAGCGAGAACACCCCGGGGGAGAAGCCCATGATGTCCTGCAGGATGAACGGCGACGCCGAGATGTAGCCGAACAGCGCGCCGAAGGCCAGCGCGAAGGTGCCGGTGTAGGCGAGGTACCGGCGGCGCGCGAGCACCGATGCGATGTTGCGGCCCAGCGCCCGCGCGTCCACGGGGCGGCGCCGGTCCACCGGCAGCGATTCGGGCACGAACCGCCAGGCCGCCAGCAGCATCACCACGGCGAGCCCGGTGAGCACGTAGAACACGCCGCGCCAGCCGATGGGCCCCACCAGCGCGCCGCCCAGCAGCGGCGCCACCACGGGCGCGGTGCCCGTGATGATCATCATGAGGCTGAACAGCCGCGCCGCCTGATCGCCGGTGGTGCGGTCGGCGATGACGGCACGCGCGAGCACCACGCCCACGCCGCCGGTGAAGCCCTGCAGGAACCGCGCGACGACGAGCACGCCGATCGACGGCGCCAGCGCGCACGCCAGACCTGCGGCGGCGAGCAGCACGGCGCCGGCGAGCATGGGACGACGCCGCCCGAGCCCGTCCGAGAGCGGTCCCACGGCGAGCTGGCCCACCGCGAGGCCCAGCATGAAGGTCATCAGCGTCAGCTGCACCGTCGACGCCGACGCGCCGAGGTCGACCCCCACGCGGGGCAGTCCGGGCAGATACATGTCGGTGGCGAGCGGGGCGATCGCGGAGAGCAGAGCCAGCGACAGCAGCATCGGGACCGGGATCGCCCGGCCGGATCGGCCGCGGCCGGCCGCAGCGGCGGGCCGCGGCGTTCCGTGGGGGCTGTGCTCGGACGGCCCCGATGGTTCAGACGACACGGGCGGCTCG
>CAZDSL010000269.1:3212-4362 GCA_964507655.1 uncultured Mycobacteriaceae bacterium
CGGCTCGGACGACTCGGACGACATCGGACCGATTCTGCCCGGCGCGGACGCGTCCCGTCCGCGCGGTGGCATCCTGAGTGCATGTCGCCACGCACGGCACCGGACGAAGCCGGCGCCCCCGCGCCGCTGCCGCCCCGCTTCGCGCGGGTGCTCGAGGCGTTCGCCGGGCACCTCGCCGATGAGCGCGGCCTGTCCCCGCACACCTGCCGCGCCTACACGCGCGACATCGCCTCGCTGCTGCAGTACGCCGCCGCGCTGCGTGCCGCGGGGCGGCCGCCCGAGGGCGACCCGTCGCCCGCCACGCTCACGCTGGCCGACCTGCGCGGCTGGCTCGCCGTCCAGGCGGAGTCGGGCGCGGCGCGGTCCACCCTGGCGCGGCGCACGTCCGTGGTGCGCACCTTCACCGCCTGGGCGGCGCGCCGCGGCATCGTCGCCTCGGACGAGGGCGCGCGGCTCGCCTCGCCGCGGCGGCATCGCACCCTGCCGGCGGTGCTCGGCACCGAGCAGGCCGCGGAGGCGATGGCGGCGGCCGAATCGGGCGCCCGTGAGCGTGACCCGGCCGCGCTGCGCGACAGGCTCGTCGTCGAGCTGCTGTACGCCACCGGCATCCGGGTGGGCGAGCTGTGCGCGCTCGATCTCGACGCGATCGACGCGCACCGCAGGGTGCTGCGGGTGATCGGCAAGGGCGACAAGGAACGCGTCGTGCCGTACGGCGCGCCCGCGCAGCACGCGCTCGACGAGTGGCTCGCGCACGGGCGCCCCGCGCTAGCCCGGGAGCGCTCGGGACGGGCGCTGCTGCTCGGGGCGCGCGGCGGCCGACTCGATCAGCGCGCCGCCCGCCGGGCCGTGCACGCGGTGGTGGAGGCCGTGCCGGGGGCGCCCGACATCGGACCGCACGGTCTGCGCCACTCCGCGGCCACGCACCTGCTGGAGGGCGGCGCCGACCTGCGCGTGGTGCAGGAGCTGCTGGGGCACGCCAGCCTCGACACCACGCAGCTGTACACCCACGTGTCGGTGGCGCGGCTGCGCGCCGTGCACGACCGCGCCCACCCGCGCGCGTGACCCCGCGGCGCGCGGTGCGGACGCCACGGCGGCCGGCGCGCGCTCACACGGGCAGCAGCCGGATGCGCACCGCGCCCAGCAGCGAGCG
>CAZDSL010000270.1:0-4349 GCA_964507655.1 uncultured Mycobacteriaceae bacterium
TGCCACCGCGGCAATGGCGGCGATCAGTCCGGCGATCTCACCTAGTGTCATGTGACGACGTCCTTCATGTCGGGTTGTCTTCGAGCCACCCTAATGGACGAGGGCGGGGCTACTCGCGTCCGAGCAATTGATCGATCATCCGCAGTCGTTCGACCAGGTTGGCTTCGTTGCCGTGCTCCGAGGGCTGATAGTAGCGAGCGTCAGCGAGTTCGTCGGGCAGGTACTGCTGACGAGCCACCCCGTGGGGCTGATCGTGGGAATAGACGTACCCCTTCCCGTGGCCCAATCCGGCCGCACCCGGGTAGTGCGCATCACGCAGATGCTTCGGTACCGTGCCGATCCGGCCCGCGCGGACATCGGCCCGGGCGGCGTCGATGGCGACGATCCCGGAGTTGGACGTGGGTGCGGTGGCGCAGGCGATCACGGCCTGTGCCAGGTTGATACGCGCCTCCGGCAGGCCGATGAGCTGAACCGCCTGGGCGGCCGCCACGCACGTCTGCAAGACGGTGGGAGCGGCCATGCCGACATCCTCGCTGGCGGCGATCACCAACCGGCGCGCGATGAAACGCGGGTCCTCCCCCGCCTCCAGCATCCGGGCCAGATAGTGCAGCGAGGCGTGCACGTCGGAGCCTCGCATCGACTTGATGAAGGCACTGATCACGTCATAGTGCTGATCGCCGTCGCGGTCATAACGCACCGCGGCCCGGTCAACCGCCCGCTCAACAGCGGCGGTGTCGATCACTGCCGAATCCACCGCAGCTGCCCCGGCGGCGGCCTCCTCCAGGAAGGTCAACGCCCGGCGGGCGTCACCGCCTGCGAAACGCAGCAGGGCGGCGCGCGCCTCGTCGACGGCACGGCCACGGGCGCCGTCGCGCTGGGGCCATCCGCGCCCGACGCGGCCGCCGCGGGGATCGGGGGCCGGCGCGACGCCGACGGCCTGGTGCTCGACGGGGCGCTCGACGCGGTGCTCGGCGGGGCCGCGGCCGACGTGCTGGTGCTTCCGGTGCGGGTGGGGGACGGGGCGCCGGTCTGGGTGGCGGTGGACGGCGCCGACCTGCGGCGCACCGGACAGGACGGGGTGGACCTTCTGCGCCGCTCGGCCCGCATCGAGGCGGACGGCGTGCGGGTGCCCGAGACGCGGGTGCTGGGCACGCTCACCGGCGAGCGGGTGCGCGCGATCGCCGCGGTGGTGCTGGGAGCCGAGGCGCTGGGCGCGATGTCGTGGTGCGTGTCCACGGCGGCCCGCTACGCCGTCACCCGCGAGCAGTTCGGCCGCCCCATCGGCGCCTTCCAGGCCGTCAAGCACACCTGCGCGCGCATGGGCATCGCGCTGGAGAAGGCGCGCGCCACGCTGTGGGACGCCGCCTGCGCCCTCGACGCCGGCGACGCCACCGCGGTGTTCGCCGCCGACATCGCCGCCACCGTGGTGCCCGACGCCGCCGTGGAGGTGGCGCAGCAGTGCATCCAGGTGCACGGCGGCATCGGCTTCACCTGGGAGCACGACGCGCACCTGTACTACCGCCGCGTGCTGGCGATCCGCGGCGTGCTGGGCACCCGCGAGGAGCGGGCCGGGCGCGTCGCCGCGGCCGCGCTGGCGGGCACGGCGCGCCCGTCCGAGCCAGAGCTCCCCGACGACGCCGACGCGCTGCGCGGGCCCATCGCCGACGAGTTGCGGGCGATCGCCGCGATCGACGACGAGGACGAGCAGCTCGTCGCGCTCGGCGACGGCGGCTGGGTGCAGCCGCACCTCCCGCGGCCCTACGGGCGCGGGGCGGGGCCGCTCGAGCAGATCGTCATCGCCCAGGAGATCGCCGCCGCGGGCATCGCCATGCCGCAACTGCTCATGGGCGGCTGGGCGACGGAGGCGATCGTCGCGCACGGCACCGAGGAGCAGAAGCGCGCACTGGCGGTGCCCACGCTGCGCGGCGAGGTGGTGTGGTGCCAGCTGTTCAGCGAGCCGGGCGCGGGGTCCGACCTCGCCTCGCTGAGCACCCGCGCCGAGCGGGTCGACGGCGGCTGGCGGATCACCGGCCAGAAGATCTGGACCACCGTCGCCCAGTTCGCCGACCAGGCGATGCTCCTCGCACGCACGAACCCGGACGCGCCCAAGCACGAGGGCATCACCTACTTCGTGCTCGACATGGCCACGCCGGGCGTGACGGTGCGGCCGCTGCGCGAGATGACGGGCTCGGCGCTGTTCAACGAGGTGTTCCTCGACGGCGTGTTCGTCCCCGACTCGGCCGTGGTGGGGGCCGTCGACGACGGCTGGCACGTCGCGCGCACGACGCTCGCCGGCGAGCGGGTGGCGCTGAGCCGCAAGATGGAGGCCTACGCCACCGACACCGACCTGCTGGCCTTCGCCCGCGGGCGGCGGCTCACGCCGGTGGGCCGGCACCGGCTGGGCGAGCTGGTGGCCGAGAGCCAGGCGGCCGACCTGCTCGGCACGCGGGTGGTGCTGGGGCAGCTCTCGGGCACCGACGTGAGCACCACCTCGAGCGTGGGCAAGCTGCTGGCGATGGGGCTGGGGCAGTCGATCGCCGAGTACGTGGTGGAGCAGCTGGGGCCGGCGGGCGTCGTCGCGGTGCCTGGGCAGCCCAGCGACAAGGCCATCGAACAACTCATCGCCGGCCGCGCCACCACCATCTACGGCGGCACCACGGAGGTGCAGCTCAACGTCATCGCCGAGCGGATGCTGGGGCTGCCGCGCGACTGACGGGCGCGGCCGACGGGCGCGGGGGGCCGGGCTGGGCGGGGCGCGGCCGTGCGGGGAGATCCGGGCCCGCCCGCGTCACGCCATGAGCGCCGCGAAGCGCCAGTCCAGCACCGGGCGGTCCTCGGCGCCCGGGCGGTGGGCGTGCACCAGCGCGTGCAGGTGCACCACCCCTCCGCCGCCGGGCAGCGGCTCGGCGCGCTCGACGGCGACGTCGCTGTAGAGGGTGTCTGCCTCCCGCACCGGGCCCGTGTGGTCGCAGCGCTCCCAGCCGAGCACGGTGACGAGGTTCGGCAGAGCCCGCGTGGCCTGCGCCAGCGCCAGGCCGATGGTGTGCCCGCCGTAGACCAGCCGGCCCTCTCCCACGGCGGCGCGCTCGTCGTGGTGCGCGGCGGCGATGTTCATCGTCATCCGCGCCAGCTCGGGGGAGGCGGAGACGACGTCGCCGGTGGTGCGCGCCGACGCCCCCGCGAGCGCCGGGGAGAAGTGCCCGCCGGGCACTGCGGCGCGGAAGGCGGCCAGGTCCCACCCGGCCGGCGCGGCGGGCGGGGCCTGCGCCTGGGCGCCGACGGCGGAGAGGTCGTCGGCGTGCCGCGGCCGGCCGGGATCGGGGTGCGGGCTCAGCGGCAGCATGGGGCAGCGGTGGAAGTCGAGCACCGTGTGCCCGTCCTGGTCGACCGTGGTGATGCGCAGCGCGGCGAGCCCGGTGGGCGCGCGGCCCGGCCGGGGGGCGTTCTCGCGCAGCGCCACCACCTCGGTGCGGGTGTGCAGCGTGTCGCCGAGCGCCGGATACCGGTGGAAGCGCAGGCCCCGGTAGAACAGGTTGGCCTTCACACGGTGCGTCGCCAGCGACGAGTGCCCGATGGCGATGTCCCACACCAGGCCCGGATGCGCCACGTGCGCCCCCGCCACCCGGGCGCTCAGGCCGGCGTCCAGCGGCATCCGCAGCCGGTCGCCCAGCACCGCACCGTGCAGCGCGGCGAGCCCCTCGGTGAGCGTCACCGCGGGCGCGTCGTCGAACACCCGCCCCACGGCGAGCTCGTCGAACCACGGCCCGCCGGAGACGATGCCGTCCGCCCGATCCTGTGCCATGCGGGCCGTCCCTCCGTCATCCGCGCGATCTGTCCCCACGGTACGTCCGGAAACGCCACGCGCGGAGGACGATCGGGGCAGAGTCGTCAGTGGACACGGGCGTCGTGGCCGCGCGGGCGGTCGCCGCGCGGCGCCGGCGCCGCGCGGCAGTCGGACGCGGGCGGGAGGAGGCCGTGATCGGGGACGGGGCACGCGGCACCGGGCCGCGCGGCGACGGGGCGCCCGCGACCCCGGCGGGCGGTGCGCCGGGGCGCACGGGCCCGGTCGCCGCGGCCGCCCTCGTCAGCGCGCTGGTGGCGGGCTTCGTGCTCTCGGGCGCCGAGTTCCCGCACCCGCCGCGGGGCATCGCCGTCGGCGGGGTGGACGTGCTCGGCGGGGCCGCAGAGGCGCTGGTGCGCGGGCCGTGGGACTGGGCGGTGCGGCTCGCGCCGGGACTCGGGCTGCTGGTGGCCGCGGGCGTGTGCGTGCTGCTGCGGTCGCTGCACGCCCGTCGGCCGCGCGGACGGGTGCCGCCCGCGGGCGCCGGCCGGGTGCCGCCGCGGGTCGC
>CAZDSL010000271.1:0-4329 GCA_964507655.1 uncultured Mycobacteriaceae bacterium
GCAGGCCCGCGGGCGTGCGCGCCGCCGCGTCGTCGGCGATCGTCGCCTCCGCCCCCAGGGCCTGCAGGGCACGGACCGCCGCGAGCCCGGAGACGCCGGAGCCCGCCACGAGGACGGCGCGGCCGCTCAGCGCGCGCGGGTCGGCGGGGCCGCCGGCCCGGTGCGCGGGCGCGGTCACGAGCCGACCGCCGACAGGTATTCGCCGTAGAACAGGGCCAGCCCCACGGCGCTGGCGATGCCGGAGAGCAGCCAGAACCGGATGATCACGGTGGTCTCGGGCCAGCCGCCCATCTCGAAGTGGTGGTGGAACGGCGCCATCCGGAACACGCGGCGCCCGCTGGTGCGGAAGGCGGCGATCTGGATGACCACGGAGGCCGCCTCGGCGACGAACAGCGCGCCCAGCACCACGGCCAGCAGCTCGGTCTTGGAGGTCACCGACAGCCCGGCGATGAGGCCGCCGAGCGCGAGCGAGCCGGTGTCGCCCATGAAGATCTTGGCGGGCGCGGCGTTCCACCACAGGAACCCCAGGCAGGCCGCGCCGGCGGCCGCGGCGATGAGCGCCAGGTCCAGCGGCTGCTCGACGTGGTAGCACCCCACCGCGGCGTCGGTGCGGGAGCACGAGTTGCGGTACTGCCAGAACGTGATGATCACGTACGCGCCCAGCACCATCGACATGGCGCCCGCCGCCAGGCCGTCGAGCCCGTCGGTGAAGTTCACCGCGTTCGACCAGGCGCTGACGAGCACGAGGCAGAACACGACGAACACGACGCCGTTCATGGTGACCGTGTCGATGTCGCGCACGTACGACAACGCCGCGTCGCCCTCGGTGTACACCCAGCGCAGCGCGAGCACCGCGAAGATCACCGCGGCGATGAGCTGGCCCACCGTCTTGGCCGTCTTGTTCAGCCCCAGGTTGCGCTGCTTGCGGACCTTGAGGAAGTCGTCGAGGAATCCGACGATGCCGAGCACCGTCGACAGCCCCAGCACCAGCAGGCCGGGCGCCGACGGCCCCTCGGCGTCGAGGCCGATGCCCACCAGGTGCGCGCCCCCGTAACCGGCCCACATGGCGACGATGATCGCCACGCCACCCATCGTCGGCGTGCCGCGCTTCGCCTTGTGGCTCTCGGGGCCCTCCACGCGGATCTCCTGGCCGAAGCCCTGGCGCGAGAAGATCTTGATCAGCAGGGGGGTCAGCAGGATCGCCACCAGCAGCGCGATGCCGCCGGAGATCATGATCAGTCTCATCGGGACTCCCCCTCCTCGGCCAGCAGCGCCTCGGCCACCGACCACAATCCGACCGCCTGCGAGGCCTTCACCAGGACGATGTCGCCCGGCTCGAGCTCCTCGCGCAGCAGCGCCAGCGCCGCGTCGGCGTCGGGCACCGCCACGGCCTCATCGCCCCACGAGCCCTCCATCACCGCGCCCTTGTGCAGCGCCTCCATGGTGCGGCCCGGCCCCACCGCGACGATCTTGGAGACGTCGAAGCGCACCGCCGCCCGCCCGATCAGGTCGTGCTCGAGGATCGCGTCGTCGCCCAGCTCCGCCATCTCGCCGAGCACCGCCCACGTGCGCCGCTTGCCGCGCGCCGGCATCGGCACGCCGTGCGCCGGGGCGCTGCGCGACATCTCGGCGAGGGCCCGCAACGCGGCGCGCACCGAGTCGGGGTTGGCGTTGTACGAGTCGTTGATCACGGTCACCGCGTCGGGGCGGGTGCGCACGTCCATGCGCCGCGCCGACGCCGCCGCGGCGCCGCTGAGCGCGGCGGCCGCCTGCTCCACGGTGGCCCCGCACTCGAGCGCGACGGCCGCCGCGGCGAGGGCGTTGCCCACCTGGTGCTCTCCGTGCACGGCGAGCGTCACGGGGGCGCTGCCCGCCGCGCACTCGAGGGTGAAGCCCGCCCGGGCCTCGCCGTCGAGCCGCACACCGGTGGCGCGGACGTCGGCGCTGGACGCGAGCCCCACCGTGACCACGCGGGCGCGGGTGCGCGACGCCATGGCCGCCACGCGCGAGTCGTCCGCGTTGAGCACGGCCACGCCGCCCTCGGCCGCGGGCGGCAGCGCCTCGACCAGCTCGCCCTTGGCGCGGGCGATGGCCTCGCGCGAGCCGAACTCGCCCAGGTGCGCGGTGCCCACGTTGAGCACCACCCCGATGCGCGGCGGGGCGATGGCCGCGAGGCGGCGGATGTGCCCCACCCCGCGCGCCGACAGCTCCAGCACCAGCGAACGGGTGGACCGGTCGGCCCGCAGCGCCGTCCACGGGTGGCCGAGCTCGTTGTTGAAGGATCCGGGCGGCGCCACCACCGGCCCGAGGGGGGCGAGCACCGCGGCGAGGAGGTCCTTCGTGGAGGTCTTGCCGGATGATCCCGTCACGCCTACCACCGTGAGCCCCTCGGCCGAGAGCTCCTCGACGCTGCGGCGCGCGAGTGCCGCCAGCGCGGCGAGCACCGCGGCCGCCGAGCCGTCGGTGTCGTTCTCGAAGGCCATGGCGCCGTCCACCACGAGGTCGGGGCGCGGATCGACGACGATCGCGGGCACCCCCACCGGATGCGCCGCGAGCACCGCCGCGGCGCCGGCGGCCACCGCCGCGGCGGCGAAGTCGTGCCCGTCGGAGCGGGCCCCCTTGAGCGCGAGGAACAGCCCGCCCGGGGTGACCTTGCGCGAGTCGAACTCCACCGTCCCCGTCACCGGGGCCCCGGCGTCGGGCACATCGACCAGCCGGCCGCCCACGGCCTCGGCGACCTGCGCCAGCGTCATCGGAATCACTCGTCGGCCTCGCTCAACACCTGTGCCTCTGCCTGTCCTTCGTCGTCCGGACCGGCGCCGCGGGCACCGCCCGCATGCCGCTCGATCGCCGCCGCGACCACGTCCCTGTCGTCGAACGGGTGCGTCACCCCGTCGATCTCCTGCCCCGCCTCGTGGCCCTTCCCGGCGACGAGCACCGTGTCGCCGGGCAGCGCCCAGGCGATGGCCGTGTCGATCGCCGCGGCCCGGTCGCCCTCCTCGACGATGCGCGTGCCGCGCGGGGCCGCCGCCTCGGCCTCGCGCGCACCCGCGAGGATCGCTGCGCGGATGGGCGCCGGATCCTCGGTGCGCGGATTGTCGTCGGTCACCACCACCAGATCGGCGCCGCGCGCGGCGGCCGCGCCCATGAGCGGCCGCTTGCCGGCGTCGCGGTCGCCGCCCGCGCCGATCACCACGGCCAGCCGGCCGGGCGTCTGCGCGCGCAGCGTGGCCAGCACGGCCTCCAGCGCCCCCGGCTTGTGGGCGTAGTCGACCACCGCCAGGTAGGGCTGGCCGCGGTGCACCCGCTGCAGGCGTCCGGGCACCGCGACGCGCGCCAGGCCCTCCGCCGCGGCCGGCACGCCAACGCCGACCGCGTCGAGCAGCGCCAGGGCGACGAGGGCGTTGGCGGCGTTGAAACGCCCGGGAAGCGGGATCGTCACCTCCGTCTCGTCGCCCGCCGGGCCGCGCACGGCGAACCGCTGCGCGCCCGTGGCGTCCACCGACGACGGCCCCGCATGCCACTCCGGCGCCACGTTGACCGGCGACTCCGCGGCCGGTGCCGGCTCCTCCGGATCGGCGGCGGCGATGGTCACCGTCGCCGTCGACAGCGCCGGCTCGGCGCGCGCCTGCTCGGCCATGCGGCGTCCCCACACGTCGTCGACGCACACCGCCGCCGCGGCCGCGCGCACCGCCGACCCCGGCGCGAACAGGCGCGCCTTGGCGGCGAAGTAGTCGTCCATGTCGCGGTGGAAGTCGAGGTGGTCCTGCGAGAGGTTGGTGAACCCGGCGACGGCGAACGTGCAGCCGTCCACCCGGCCGAGCGCCAGGGCGTGGCTGGAGACCTCCATGACCACCGTGTCCACGCCCCGCTCTGCCATCACGGCCAGCAGCGCCTGGAGCTCGGGGGCCTCGGGGGTGGTGAGCGCGCTGGGCGCCCGCCGGCCGTCGATGCGCGTCTCCACCGTGCCGATGAGCCCCACGCGGTGCCCGGCCGCCATGAGCCCGGCCTCGACCATGTAGGACGTGGTGGTCTTGCCCGCGGTGCCGGTGATGCCGATGAGCGCCACCCTGTGCGAGGGATCGCCGTAGATGGCGGACGACACCGCCCCCAGCACCGACCGCGGCGCCTCGTGCACGATCACCGGGACCGCCGCAAGCTCCTCGTCGTCGGCCGCGGCCGCCGCGATGGCCTCCGCCCCCGCGGGGTCGGTGAGCACCGCCACCGCGCCGAGGCGCACCGCGCGTCCCGCGAACGTCGCGCCGTGCACGCGCCCGCCCGGCAGCGCGGCGAACAGGTCGCCGTCCGTGAGCCCCTGCGCGCGCAGCC
>CAZDSL010000272.1:0-4316 GCA_964507655.1 uncultured Mycobacteriaceae bacterium
CCTGCATCTCCGGGGCGCCCCGGAACGCCCGGCCGCGGCGGCGGGGCGTGCGTAGGGTGGTCGTCGTGCAGCTACCCGCGCAGATGCCCCCGTTCGAGCTCACCTACGACGACGTCTTCCTCGTCCCGCGCAGATCCGCCGTCGCCTCGCGCTTCGACGTGGACCTGTCCACCTCGGACGGCTCCGGCACCACCATCCCGCTCGTCGCCGCCAACATGACAGCCGTGGCGGGCCGGCGCATGGCCGAGACGCTCGCGCGCCGCGGCGGCCTGGTGGTGCTGCCGCAGGACCTCCCCCTCGACGCGCTGCGCGCCACCGTCCGCGACGTGAAATCGCGCCACCCCGTCCGCGAGACGCCGGTCGTCCTCTCCCCCGACGCCTCGGTGGCGGACGCCGTCGTGCTCATCCCCAAGCGCGCGCACGGTGCGGCCGTGGTGATCGACGGCGACGAGCGCCCCGTCGGCATCGTCACCGCCGCCGATTGCGCCGGGGTCGACCGTTTCAGCCGCGTCTCGGCGGTGGCCACCGACGCGTTCGTCACCGCCGCGGCCGACGCCACCCCCCGCGAGGTGTTCGACACCCTCACCGCCGCGCGCGAGGAGCTCGCCGTGCTGGTGCACCCCGACGGGCGGCTCGCCGGCGTCCTCACGCGCGCCGGGGCGGTGCGGGCCGGCCTGTACACGCCGGCGCTCGACGCCCACGGCCGCCTGCGCGTGGCCGCAGCCATCGGCATCAACGCCGACGCGGGCGCCGCGGCGCGCGAGCTCGTCGACGCCGGGGTCGACCTGCTCGTCGTCGACACCGCGCACGGCCACCAGGAGAAGATGCTCGATGCCGTGCGCGCCGTGCGCGCCGCCGATCCTGGCGTCCCGGTGGCCGCGGGCAACGTCGTCACGGCCGACGCGGTGCGCGATCTCCTCGACGCCGGCGCCGACATCGCCAAGGTCGGCGTGGGCCCCGGCGCCATGTGCACCACCCGCATGATGACGGGCGTGGGACGGCCCCAGTTCTCCGCCGTGCTCGAGTGCGCCGCGGCGGCCCGCGAGAGGGGCGGGCACGTGTGGGCCGACGGCGGCATCCGGCACCCTCGCGACGTCGCCCTCGCCCTCGCCGCGGGCGCGTCGAACGTCATGGTGGGCTCGTGGTTCGCCGGCACCTACGAGTCGCCCGGCGACCTGCACTACGACGCCGACGGCACGCCGTACAAGGAGAGCTTCGGCATGGCGTCCAAGCGGGCCGTGCAGGCCCGCACGCGCAGCCGCGACGCGTTCGACCGCGCGCTCAAGGCCCAGTTCGAGGAGGGCATCTCCACCTCCCGCATGACGCTCGACCCCCAGCGGCCGGGCGTGGAAGACCTGGTCGACCACATCTGCGCCGGCGTGCGCAGCACCTGCACCTACACGGGCGCCCGCACGCTCGCCGAGCTGCACGCCGACGCGGTCGTCGGCATCCAGTCGGCCGCCGGTTTCGCCGAGGGCCGCCCGCTGCCGGCGGGATGGTGAGCCGCACCACCTGCGCGGGCCCGCACGGGCGGTAGAATGCCCCGCGTGGGCGGCCGTCGCCGCCCGCCCCCGGCCCAGCGGGGTGCGCCCCGCACCCCCGGCCCGCACCGCTGAAAGCGAGGTACCGGTGCCCACGGCACCCCCGCACAGACCCGACGACCCTCCGCCCGCCGCGCCGCGCCCCGGCGGGCACGCCCCCCGCCGCACCCGTTCCGGGCGGCGACGATGAGCATCGCGATCACCGTCCTCAGCCTCGCCGGCTTCCTGGTGCTGACGCTCGGCACCGCCGTGTTCGTGGCCGCAGAGTTCTCGCTCACCGCGCTCGAGAAGAGCACCGTCGACGCCCACGCCCGCGGCGGCGACCGCCGGGCCCGCATCGTGCAGCACGCGCACCGCACACTCTCGTTCCAGCTTTCCGGCGCGCAGCTGGGCATCACCATCACCACGCTGCTCACCGGCTTCATCGCCGAGCCGGTGTTCTCGAAGATCTTCCACGGCCCGCTGGTCTCCGCCGGCCTGGCCGATTCCACCGCCGACTGGATTTCGCTGGTGCTGGCGCTCGTCATCGCCACCTCGCTGTCGATGATCCTGGGCGAGCTGGTGCCCAAGAACCTCGCGATCGCGCACCCGCTGCCGGTCGCCCGCGCCGCGGCGCCGCTGCAGGCCGCGTTCTCGCTGGTCACCAAGTGGGCGATCAACGGGCTCAACGGGGCGGCCAACGCGGTGGTGCGGCGCTTCGGGATCGAGCCCGCCGACGAGCTGCGCTCGGCGCGCTCCCCCGACGAGCTCGGTTCGCTGGTGCGCAACTCCGCCCGGCACGGCGCCCTCGAGCCCGGCACCGCGCTGCTGGTCGACCGCTCCCTCCACTTCGGCGAGCGCACCGCCGAGGAGCTGATGACCCCGCGCGTGCGTATCGAGTCGCTCGACGAGGGCGACACCGTCACCGACCTCATCGAGGTGGCGGCCCGCACCGGCTACTCCCGCTTCCCCGTCACCGACGGCGACCTCGACGTCACGCTCGGCGTGGTGCACGTCAAGCAGGCCTTCGGCGTCCCGGCCGCCGAGCGTTCGCGCACCCGGGTCGGCGGCATCGCCCGCACCGTCCCGGTCGTGCCGGCCAGCCTCGACGGCGACGCCGTCATGGAGCGCGTGCGCGCGCACGGCATGCAGGTGGCGCTGGTCGTCGACGAGTACGGCGGCACCGCCGGGATGATCTCGATGGAGGACCTCATCGAGGAGATCCTCGGCGACGTCCGCGACGAGCACGACGCCGAGCTCGCCGACGTGCAGGCCACCGCGGACGGCTGGCTGTGCTCGGGCCTGCTGCGCATCGACGAGGTCTCCGCCGCGCTCGGCCTGCCGCTGCCGGAGGGCGACTACGAGACGCTCGCCGGCCTGCTGCTCACCGAGTTCGGGCACATCCCCGCCGAGGGCGAGGAGATCACCGTGCCCATCTCGTCGTCGCCGCTGGGCGAGCAGCAGACGCTGGGCGAGCGCCTGGCCGCCCACCACGAGGTGTGGCGCGCGCGGGTGGTGCGCATGGACGGCCGCCGCATCGACCGCGTCGCGCTGAGCACCGAGCTGCCCACCGACGAGGACGACCAGGACGCCGGCGCCGCCGGCCACCGCACGGAAGGGGGCCGCCGGTGAACGAGGGCTGGTCGCTCCTGCTCATGCTGGCGCTGCTCGCGGGCAACGCCTTCTTCGTGGGCGCCGAGTTCTCGCTGATCTCGGCGCGCCGCGACCGGCTCGAATCGCTGGCCTCGCAGGGCCGGCGGCGGGCCGAGACGGTCATCCACGCCGGCGAACACCTTTCGATGATGCTCGCGGGCGCGCAGCTCGGCATCACGATCTGTTCGATCCTGCTGGGCCGCATCGCCGAACCCGCGGTGGCGCATCTCATCGAGCGCCCGCTCGACGCGTGGGGCGTGCCGGCGGACGTGCAGCACCCCATCGCGTTCCTCATCGCCCTGCTGTTCGTGGCGTTCCTGCACATCCTGTTCGGCGAGATGGTGCCGAAGAACATCGCGATCGCGGGGCCCGAGCGCATGGCGATGCTGCTGGTGCCCATGCACCTGATGTTCATGAAGGCGATGCGGCCGCTGATCGTCTTCTACAACTTCGCCGCCAACCTGGTGCTGCGCATGCTCGGGGTGCACCCCCGCGACGAGCTCGACGCCACGGTGTCGATGCTCGAGCTCTCCGAGATCATCGGCGAGTCGCGCATGGAGGGCCTGCTCGACGCGGAGGAGCACCGCCGGCTCACCCGCGCGCTCACCACCGTGGAGAAGACGGTGGCGCAGGTGATGATCCCGGTCGCGCAGGTGCGCACGGTGCCCATGGCGCCGGGCGGCCCCACCCTGGGGTCGGTGGAGGAGGCCGTGACGGCCACCGGGTTCTCGCGCTACCCGGTGCGCACCGAGGCCGGGCGGTTCGTCGGATACCTGCACGTCAAGGACATCCTGGAGCTGATGCTCGACCCGGACACCACGCCGTCCACGCACATCCCCGTCTCGGAGGTGCGGCCGCTGCCGCGCGTCCCGCACGACCTGCCGCTCGATCAGGCGCTGACGCTGCTGCGCCGCACGCACAGCCACCTGGGCGCGGTGACCCGCCGGTCGGCCGACGGCGCGCCGCCGCGGCTCGTGGGCATCGTCGCCATGGAGGACCTGGCCGAGGAGTTCGTGGGCACGGTGCGCGACGCGACCCACCGCTACGAGCCGCCCCTGCCCGGCGATCCCGCCTGACGGGGGCGCCGCCGCGGCCGCCCGCGCGGGCGCTGTGACGCCGGTCAAGCCGCCGCGGCGGCCCGGT
>CAZDSL010000273.1:0-4314 GCA_964507655.1 uncultured Mycobacteriaceae bacterium
CGAAGACGAAGAACAGGTTCATCCCGCCCATCTCCTCGACGTACTCGCGCTCGACCGCGTCGAGCCACACCACCTGGTCGCATCCCTGCGCCGCCGCGTGCGCCTGCGCCACCAGCGACGCCGCGTAGTTGCCGCCGAACTTGGCCGCGCCCGTGCCGCCGGGGGCCGCGCGCACGTACTCGCGGGAGAGCCACACGCTCACCGGCTTGATGCCGCGCGGGAAGTACGCGCCCGCGGGCGAGGCGATGAGCACGTACTTGTACGTGTCGGACGGCCGCACGCCCAGCCCCACATCGGTGGCGAGCATGAACGGCCGCAGGTACAGCGACTCCTCGCCGCCCGCCGGGGGCACCCATGCGGAGTCGACCGCCAGCAGCCGGCGCAGCGACTCGACGAACAGCTCCTCGGGCATCTCGGCCATGGCCAGCCGCTGCGCCGACGCGCGGAAGCGGCGCGCGTTGGCCTCGGGCCGGAAGGAGCTGATCGCGCCGTCGGCCTGCCGGTACGCCTTGAGCCCCTCGAAGATCTCCTGGCCGTAGTGCAGGACGGTGGCGGCCGGGTCGAACGTCAGCGGCGCGTAGGGGCCGACGACCGCGTCGTGCCAGCCCTTCTCCGGCGTGTATTCGATGGTGACCATGTGGTCGGTGAAGAACTTCCCGAAGCCCGGGGCAGCCAATACACGCTCGCGCTCCTCGTCCGAATGCGGTGCCGTGTGCGGGTGGTGCGCGAATTCGGGAAGACCGGTCATGGACGTCATCGTATCGGACGCGCCTTCGACGCCCGCGCGCCGAGATCCGCGTCCGCGCCGCGGCCCGCCGCCGGTGGATACCATGACGCCGTACTCCCCGACCGGCGCCCGCGCACGCCCCGCGCGGCGCCCCCAGCGAACCCAGGAGCCGCTCGTGAGCGCACACAGCACCTCGCCCGCCGAAGGCCCGCAGAACGCCGCCGCCCCCACCCGCGTGACGGCGGCCGGGGCGATCGACCCCGCGGCCGAGGTGCTCGTCGTGGGGCTGATCGAGGGCGACGACGGCCCGCAGCTCGCCTCCGCGGACGCGCTGCCCGCCGAGGCCGCCGCCGAGCTCGTCGCGGGCCTCGCCGCCGTCGGCGCAAGCGGGTCGGCCGGCGCGCTGCACCGGGTGCCCGCTCCCGCCGGGCTCGACGCGGCGAGCGTCCTGGCCGTGGGCCTGGGCGCCGCCCCCTGCGACGACTCCGCCGAGGGCACCGCCGCCGAGCGCCTGCGCGCCGCGGCCGGGTCGGCGGCGCGCGAGCTCGCGGGCACCGGGCATGCCGTCACCACGCTCGGGCTGCTCGCGCCGTGGGCCCCCGAGGCGGTGGCACAGGGCGTCGTGCTGGGCGCCTACCGCTTCGACGCGTTCAAGAGCGCGCCGGGCTCCGCCCCGCTCGAGCGGGTGGACATCCTCGGCGACCCGGCCGAGGCGGAGGGTCCGATCGCGCACGGCAGCGCCGTCGCCGAGGCCGTGCTCGCCGCGCGCGACCTGGTCAACACCCCGCCCGGCCACCTCTACCCCGGCGAGTTCGCCGAGCGCGCCCGGGACCTCGGCGAGGCCGCCGGGCTCGCGGTGGAGGTGCTCGACGAGGACGCCCTGGCCGAGGGCGGCTACGGCGGCATCCTCGGGGTGGGCAAGGGCTCGTCGCGCCCGCCGCGCCTGGTGCGCATGGACTACCGCGGCGCCGGCGGCGAGGGGCCGTCGGTGGCGCTCGTGGGCAAGGGCGTGACCTTCGACTCGGGCGGCATCTCGATCAAGCCCGCCGCGGGCATGGAGAACATGACCTCCGACATGGGCGGCGCCGCGGCGGTGGTGGCCACCGTCGTGCTCGCCGCGCGGCTCGGGCTGGCCGTCGACGTCACCGCGTACGTCCCGATGGCCGAGAACCTGCCCTCCGCCACCGCGCAGCGGCCGGGCGACGTGCTCACCCAGTACGACGGCACCACCGTCGAGGTCATCAACACCGACGCCGAGGGCCGGCTGATCCTCGCCGACGCCATCGCCCGGGCCTGCGAGGACGGCCCCGCCTACCTCATCGACACCGCCACGCTCACCGGCGCGCAGATGGTCGCGCTCGGGTCGCGCACCCCCGGGGTGATGGGCACCGACGGGTTCCGCGACCGCGTCGCGCGCCTCTCGCAGGAGGTGGGCGAGAACGCCTGGCCGATGCCGCTGCCGCACGAGCTGCGCTCGGGGCTCGATTCGAAGATCGCCGACATCGCCAACGTCGCCGGCGCGCGCTGGGGCGGCATGCTGGTGGCGGGGCTGTTCCTGCGCGAGTTCGTGGCCGACGGCGTGCAGTGGGCGCACCTGGACGTGGCCGGCCCCGCCTACAACACCGGCAGCGCGTACGGCTACACCGGCAAGGGCGGCACCGGCGTGCCGGTGCGCACGGTGATCGCGGTGCTCGAAGACATCGCGGCGGCGGGCTGAGCGGGGCGGGGCTACTCGGCGGCGCCCTGCTCCGCGGCCGTCCCGCGCTCGCGCAGCAGCTCGGCGCGCAGCTCGCGGCGGCGACGGATGCGGGCGCGCTCGATGTGGTCGCGCATGCGCTGCGGATAGCCGACCTTGGTGACGTCGTAGACGGGGATCGCCGCCTCGCGGCCCACGCGGGCGGCCCCCCGCGGCCCGCCGGGCGCGCGGCGCGTCCAGTGCCCGTCCTTGTCGACGAGCACGATCGTGACGGCGTTGAACGAGTTCTCCGGCTCGACGAAGCCCTCCACGCCCTCGTGCGAGGTCGCCCAGGCGACGAGGTATTCGCGGTCGGCGGCGGAGCGGCCGCCGCCCCGCTCGCCGCCGAACAGCGCGTCGAACAGCCCCATCACCACTGCCCCTCGTCGGTCGTCATCGCTCCCCCGGCCTCGGCGCCCGCACCCGCCGGGGCGCCGTGGCAATTCTGCCATCACGGGCCCCGGCGCGCCGCCGGGACGGGCCGCGACGGGGCTCCGGCGCGGGCCGCGCGAGGCTACTGACGGGTACGCCTGCGCGGGGGCGCGGTACCCCAGACCCGCCGCGCCCACAAATCGGCCGCGGGTGCAAGGATGGACGGAAGGGATGCCCCACACCATCGACGGGGATGGCGGGCGTTCGGCCAGGCGCACCCGCGCCCGGCCGCCACGCGTGCCCGGTCTTCGGCAAACGGCACCTCCGGGCCCACCGGCCACCACACAATGAAGCCGTGCGCCCCCGACAAGGCGGCGGCACGGCTCAGCGCGACCCCGAAGCACATATCCACAACGTTCAGGAGTCAGACGACATGGCCTTCTCCGTCCAGATGCCGGCCCTCGGTGAGAGCGTCACCGAAGGGACCGTCACGAGGTGGCTCAAGCAGGAGGGCGACACGGTAGAGGTCGACGAGCCCCTGCTCGAGGTCTCCACCGACAAGGTCGACACCGAGATCCCGTCCCCGGCCGCCGGCGTGCTCACCAAGATCGTCGCCCAGGAGGACGACGTTGTGGAGGTGGGCGGCGAGCTCGGCCTCATCGGCGAGGCCGGCGAGTCGGCCCCCGCCGGGCAGGACGCCCCGTCCGAGCCCGCGCAGGACGCGCAGCAGGAGGCGCCCGCCGAGCCCGCGCAGGACGCGCAGCAGGCCCCGTCGTCCGAGCCGGCGCAGCAGGCCCCGTCGTCGGGGCAGGCGCAGCAGGGCGGCGGCTCGGGCAGCCCCGTGGCGATGCCCGAGCTGGGCGAGTCGGTCACGGAGGGCACGGTGACCCGCTGGCTCAAGGCGGTGGGCGATGCGGTCGAGGTCGACGAGCCGCTGCTCGAGGTGTCCACCGACAAGGTCGACACGGAGATCCCGTCGCCGGTGGCCGGCACGCTGCTGGAGATCACCGCCCAGGAGGACGAGGTCGTCGAGGTCGGCGGGCAGCTCGGCGTCATCGGCTCCGGCAGCCCGGCGTCCGCTCCCGCGCCCGAGCCGCAGGCGGCCCCGGAGCAGTCCGCGCCCGCCCAGCAGGCAGCTCCCGCGCAGCAGGAGGCTCCCGCCCGGCAGGCCCCGGCGCAGCAGGAGCCCGCGCAGCAGGCGGCACCCGCCCAGCAGGCGCCGGCGCAGCAGGCCGCACCCGCGCCGCAGGCCGCACCGCAGCAGGCAGCCCCCGCCCAGCAGGCCCCGGCGCCGAAGCAGGCGGAGTCCGCCGGCGGGTCGGGCAGCACGCCGTACGTCACGCCGCTGGTGCGCAAGCTCGCCGCCGAGCACGGCGTCGACCTCACCACCGTCCGCGGCACCGGCGTCGGCGGCCGCATCCGCAAGCAGGACGTGCTCGCCGCCGCCGAGGCCGCCAAGGCCCCCGCCGCGCCGGCGCAG
>CAZDSL010000274.1:0-4284 GCA_964507655.1 uncultured Mycobacteriaceae bacterium
CGGGCCGCGGCCGGCCATGCGCCGCACCAGCGCGTCGACCAGCGTCGACCGGCCGATCCCGGCGCGCCCCGCGACGCCGACGCACACCGGGGCTATCTCGCGCCGCCACGGGGGCGCCGCCGGGTCCCCCACCGCCGTCGGGGGCGCCGCCGGGTCCCCCATCGCCCGATCCCCCGCCGCGGCATCCCGCACCGCGCCCCGGCCTGCCGCTGCTTCCCGGTCCCCCACCGTTCCCCCTCCCCCGTACGTGCCCGGCCCGCGTGGTCCTGCCCGCGCGTTCCTGCCCCCGCGTGTGTCCCCCGACACAGCATCGGCCGTAGGATACCCGCCCGCGCCCGGCCCCGTCTGCGGCCCCGGCCGCCGATACGGGACCATGGAAACGTGGACACCCCTCACGATCCGACGCACGAGACCGCCCCCGCCCCCGGCACCGGGGATGCGGCGCCCGCCGGCGGCGACGGCGCCGCGCCGCGCTGGCACGCCACCGGCGAGGCCGCCGACGGCTCCACCCATGTGGAGCGCGACCAGTTCGGCCGCTCCCGCATCCACCCGCGGGTGACGAGCTTCCGCACCCGCCGCGGCACGCTCACCGACGCGCAGCTGCGCACGTGGGACGAGCTGTGGGAGACGCTGGGCCGGGACGTGCGCGACGAGGTCATCGACACCGCGCAGTGGTTCGGCCGCAGCGCGCCGGTGGTGCTGGAGATCGGCTGCGGCACCGGCACCTCCACCGCCGCGATGGCGCTGGCCGAGCCCGACGTGGACGTGCTGGCCGTGGAGGTCTACCGGCCGGGCCTGGCGCAGCTGCTGCACCGCATCAAGCGCGAGCGCATCCCCAACATCCGCCTTCTGCGCGGCGACGGGGTGGACGTGATGGAGAACATGATCGCGCCCGGCTCGCTCACTGGCGTCCGCGTGTTCTTCCCCGACCCGTGGCCGAAGGCGCGCCACCACAAGCGCAGGCTGCTGCAGCCCGCCACGTTCTCGCTCATCGCCTCGCGGCTGCGTCCCGGCGGCGTCCTGCACGTGGCCACCGACCACGCCGAATATGCGGAATGGATCAAGGAAGCGGGCGCCACCGAACCCCGCCTGCGTACTCTCGACTCGACTGCCCCCATCAGCCTCGAGCGCCCCGTCACCAAGTTCGAGGGCAAGGGGCTGCGTGCGGGCAGCACTATCGCCGAAATGATCTGGAGAAGAGTCGACTCATGAGCGCGGACACCGCCGGCCCCGCCGCCCCCAAGACCGTCCTGCTGGTGTGGGATGCGCCCAACCTCGACATGGGCCTCGGGGCCATCCTCGGCGGCCGCCCCACCTCCGCGCACCGCCCCCGCTTCGACGCCCTCGGCCGCTGGCTGCTGGCCCGCGCCGCGGAGCTCTCCGCCGACCAGTCGGTGCCGTTCACGGCCGAGGCCACCGTGTTCACCAACATCGCGCCCGGCTCCGCCGAGATCGTCCGCCCGTGGGTGGAGGCGCTGCGCAACGTGGGCTTCGCGGTGTTCGCCAAGCCCAAGTCGAGCGACGACAGCGACGTCGACTCCGACATGCTCGACCACATCGCGCTGCGTGAATCCACCACCGGGCTGGGCGGCGTGGTGGTCGCCTCCGCCGACGGCCAGGCGTTCCGCGAGCCGATGGAGCTGCTGGCCGATTCGGGCGTGCCCGTGCAGATCATCGGGTTCCACGAGCACGCCAGCTGGGCGGTGTCGTCGTCCAAGCTCGAATTCCTCGACCTCGAGGAGATCCCGGGCGTCTTCCGCGACCCGCTGCCGCGGATCAGCCTCGACAACCTGCCGCCCGAGGGCGCCTGGCTGCAGCCGTTCCGCCCGCTGGCCGCGCTCCTGGCGCACAAGTGACCGTCACGGCCCCGTACTCGATCACCCGGAGGAACTAGCGTTGTTCAGCAGTTGGGGACGCCTGGTCTACCGTCATCGGCGCCTGGTGCTCGTCGTCATGACCATCGTGCTGCTCGTGGGCGGCGCCTTCGGGCTGGGCCTGGCCGACAAGCTCACCCAGAGCGGGTACGACGATCCGGGTTCGCAGTCGACGCAGGCCGCGCACATCGCCGACGAGACGTTCGGCCGCGACCACAACTCCGACGTCATCGTGCTGTACACGGCGCCCGACGGCCTCACCGTCGACGACCCGGCGTTCGCCGCCAAGGTGGCCGACAGCCTCAACTCCATCAAGGCCGAGTTCCCCGACCAGATCGGCGGCATCACCAGCTACTGGACGGAGAAGTTCGGCAAGTCGCTGCTGTCGACGCCCGACAAGCGCCACGCGTTCGCCAGCGTGCAGCTCACCGGCACCACCGACACCGAGACGCTCGCGCAGTACCACGACATCAAGGGCGCCTTCGACCTGCCGGGCATCGAGGTGCAGGTGTCGGGCCTGCAGCCCATCGGCGACGCCATCGGCGTGGGCATGAACAACGACACGCACCGGGCCGAGCTCATCGCGCTGCCCGCGGTGGCGGTGCTGCTGTTCTTCGTCTTCGGCGGCGTGGTGGCGGCGCTGCTGCCGGTGATCATCGGCGTGCTCACCATCGCCGGTGCCACCGGGGCGCTGTGGCTGCTCACCCACTTCATGGACGTCAACACCTTCGCACAGCCGGTGGTGACGCTCATCGGGCTCGGCCTCGCCATCGACTACGCCCTGTTCATCGTCAGCCGGTTCCGCGAGGAGCTGGCCGAGGGCTACGACGTGGCCGCCGCGGTGCGCCGCAGCGTGGCCACCGCCGGCCGCACGGTGGTGTTCTCGGCGACGATGCTGGTGGTGGCGTTCTCGGGCCTGCTGATGTTCCCGCAGGGGTTCCTCAAATCGGTGGCCTACGGCGGCCTGTTCGCCATCGCCATCGCCGCGCTGAGCGCGCTGACGGTGCTGCCCGCGCTGCTGGCGATCCTGGGGCGCCGCATCGACGCGCTCAGCCTGCCGTTCCTCAACCGCACCAAGACCAACGCGCAGATCGAGGCGGGCTTCTGGGGCCGGCTGACCGACTGGGTGGGCAAGCACCCGGTGTGGGTGGCGGTGCCGATCATCGTGGTGATGCTGGCGCTGATCGTGCCGTTCAAGAACGTCGCGTTCGGCGGCCTCAGCGAGAAGTACCTGCCGCCCGACAATCCCACCCGCGTGGCGCAGGAGAGCTTCGACGAATACTTCCCCACCTTCCGCACCAACCCGGTGAACATCGTCATCACCGGGGCCTCCGACGAGCAGATCGTCGACGTCGCCCAGGCCGCCAACAAGGTGGACGGCTTCACCGGCCCGTTCAAGGTGGCCAAGTCGCAGGACGGCGTGACGATGCTGTCGGCCGGCCTCGACGACCCGGACCGCCCCGGCGATTCGATCACCCAGCTGCGCGAGATACCCGTGCCCGACGGCGCCCAGGTGCTGGTGGGGGGCGTGCCCGCGATGACGCAGGACACCATCGCCGCGCTGGGCGACATGCTGCCGTGGATGATCCTCTACATCGTCATCACCACCACGGTGCTGATGTTCCTGGCGTTCGGCTCGCTCGTGCTGCCCATCAAGGCGGTGCTCATGAGCGCGCTGGGGCTGGGCACCACGCTGGGCATACTCACCTGGATCTTCATCGACGGCCACGGCGCGTCGCTGCTCAACTTCACGCCCGGGCCGCTCATGGCGGCGGTGCTGGTGCTGCTGCTCGCGATCATCTTCGGGCTCTCCACCGACTATGAGGTGTTCCTGATATCCCGGATGGTGGAGGCGCGGGAACGCGGCGCCACCACCCCGCAGGCGATCCGCGCCGGCACCGCGCACACCGGACGCATCATCACGGCCGCGGCGCTGATCCTCATCGTCGTCACCGGGGCCTTCGGGTTCTCCGAGATCGTGATGATGAAGTACATCGCGTACGGCATGATCGCGGCGCTCATCATCGACGCCACCGTCATCCGCATGCTGCTGGTGCCCGCGATCATGACGCTCCTCGGCGACGACTGCTGGTGGGCGCCGCAGTGGATGAAGCGCATCCAGCAGCGCATCGGCCTCGGCGAGATCCACCTGCCCGACGAGCACCCCACCCGCATCGCCAGCGCCAGCGCGCCAGTGGGCGCCGCGGCCGCCGCGGCCGGGCCGCCGCATGCGGGCGGGGCCACCACCGTGGCCACCGCGCTGGCCGAGGCGCCCGTGGAGGCCACCACGGTGATCCCGCGGATCACGCTCGACGAGACTCCCGCCTACGCCGCGGACGACCCCGCCGAGCCGGCGCCCCCAGCCCGCGCGCCTCGCCCGGCCGCGCCGTCGGCGGAGACGCCTCGGCCG
>CAZDSL010000275.1:0-4282 GCA_964507655.1 uncultured Mycobacteriaceae bacterium
GCCGATATCGAGGGCAGCATCGCCGAGCTGTTCACCGGCTCCAGCGACAGCCTCGGCACCGACAGCCTCGAGGAGATCCAGTCCAGCCTCGACGACCTGTTCGGCAGCTTCACCGGCAGCGGCCAGGGCTCGACCGGCACCGACACGGGCAGCGACGGTTCCACCGGCGCCGGTAGCGGCGAGGGCTCCACCGGCACGGGCAGCGACGGCTCAGACAGCGCCGACATGGGCGGCAGCCTCGACGACATCACCTCGGGCAGTGCCGACCTGCAGGGCAGCCTCGACGACATCACCTCCGGCAGTGCCGACCTGCAGGGCAGCATCGACGACATCTCCGGCAGCGCCGGCCAGAGTCTCACCGACCTGGGCAGCACGGAGGGCAGCGTCTCCGAGAGCGCCTCCGGGCTCGGCAGCTCGGAGGGCAGCATCGACGAGCTCAATAGCAGCCTGCAGTGGCCGGAGATCGAGGGTGGCGGCGGCAGCACCGTCACCGGCAGCCTCGGCAACACGATCGGCAGCGGTGGTGGCGGCGGCGCCGGCCCGCTCGGCAGCATGGGCGGCGGCGGCGTGGCGCTGCCCGGCAGCTGACGGCCGCGGCGATCGCGATCACCGGTACCCCGGGGACACGCGTCCCCGGGGTACCGGCGCGTCGTGCGCCACGTCCGCGAAGCAGGGGGTGCGGAGGTGAGGGGCACCGGAGCCCGGGGCGTCCGGTGCGGGGGCGGTAGCCTGCGGGCGTGAAGCAGAGCCAGCCTTTCGCACCCGATCCCCTCGCCCCCCTCGCCGAGCTCCCCGGCGTCACCGAGGCGGCCGACCGCGCACGAGGCTCGCTCGAAGAAGCCCACCGGCACCAAGCGAATCGTCGGGGATGGCCCACCTCCGCCACAGAAGCGTCGCTGCGGGCGGCGCGCAATTCCGCCGGCATCGACGGCGCGGCACTGGCCCTGCCCGAGGACGGCGATATCCAAGACCCGGTGCTGGCGGGCGCCCTCCGCGTGTCGGCCGCCCTCGACGGCGACGGGCTCGTCAACACCCTCGCCGCATGGGAGCGTGCGCCGCTGCAGGTGCTGGCCCGGCTCCACGTGCTCGCCGCCGCGGGCATCGTCGAGGACGCCGACGAACTCGGGCGTCCCCGCACCGAGCCCGGCATCAGCGAGCGGCTCGACGCCCTCGCCCAGCTGGTCACGGGCGGCACCCGCGTGGCGGCACCGATCCTGGCGGCGGTGGTGCACGGCGAGCTGTTGGCGCTGCGGCCCTTCGGCACGGCCGACGGCGTGATCGCACGCGCCGCGTCCCGCCTGGTGTGCACCGCGACGGGCCTCGATCCGCACAACCTCGGCGTGCCCGAGACGTACTGGCTCAAGCGGCGCAAGGCGTATGTGCAGTCGGCCGAGGGCTTCGCGGCGGGCACGCGCGAGGGCGTCGCCGGCTGGCTGATCACCTGCTGCGCCGCACTGGAGACCGGGGGCCAGGAGGCGCTGAAGATCGCCGAGGCGCACGCGGGCTGATCCGCGGCGGCCGGGCCCCACGCAAGCGCAGGGACCCCCGCGCGCGAGGGCCCCTACGACATGAAGCAGGCGACGGTGTCACCCAACAGAGTGCCGTCGCCCGCTAACACAGACTGCCAGTTTCCATGCGTGCATCGGTGGGTTGCGTGGGTGGCCTCGGCGTCCTTGCTCCCGTTGTCGGGGACCCCCACCCAAAGGGGTCATCGTCCCGGCAGGACAGGAACAGTTACGCAAGCCCGCAACACTTCGGCCTCCTGCGGCGTGCTCCGCGTGGTGAGTCTGGTGGTCCATGTTGGGAAACATCGACCGGGGGGACGGACCTTCTCTTCCGATCCGGCCTTGGCCTGCCGTGCTTCCGTGCCTTATTTCTACCCCGTGCCACGCCAGGTTGCAAGAGGTTCGAAGAACACGATGGCCTCTGGAAAAAGCCCCTTTGATCAGGGATAATACCGTTCGGGAAATGTGTTGAGCCAACTGAATGAATCCGGCGCCGGGACGGCGCACGCGGCGGGCGCATCCGGCGGACGTGCGCGCCGCCGGGGCGTCAGCGGCGGCCGCGCAGCATGCGGTAGACGAGTGCTCCGGCCGTGGCCGCCCCGAGCCCGGCCGCGGTGCCCGCGACGGCCGTGCGGGTGCCCAGCGGGCGGCGCTGCGGCCGCAGGGCCACCGGTTCGGCGAAGGTGAGCACCGGCCAGCCCTTCTCCGCGGCGGTTTTGCGCAGCCTGCGGTCGGGGTTGACGGCAGTCGGGTTGCCCACGCATTCGAGCATCGGCAGATCGGTGCTCGAATCGGAGTACGCGTGGCACTGCGCCAGGTCGTAGCCGTGCCGGTCCGCCAGCTCGCGCATGGCGTCGACCTTCCCGTCGCCGAAGCAGTAGAACTCGATCTCGCCGGTGTACTTGCCGTCGCGCACCTGCATGCGCGTGGCGGCGCTGTGGTCGGCACCGAGCGCGGCGGCGATGGGGGCCACCACCTCCTCGCCGGACGCCGAGACGACGACGATGTCGTGGCCGCGCGCCGAATGCTCGGCGATGAGGTCGGCGGCCTCGGCGAAGACGAGGGGGGTGACGATGTCGTCGAGCGTCTCGCGCACGATCGCCTTGATCTGCTCGACGTCCCAGCCGGCGCACATCTCGGTGATGTGCCGGCGCATGCGGTCCATCTGCTCGGCGTCCGCGCCCGAGAGCATGAACAGGAACTGCGCGTAGCTGCTCTTGAGCACGGCGCGCCGGTTGAGCAGGCCCTGGTCGAAGAACGGGCGGCTGAACGCCAGCGTGCTCGACTTGGCGATGAGCGTCTTGTCCAGGTCGAAGAACGCCGCCACACGCGCGCGGCGGGCGGAGGGGGGCGTGGTGTCGATGGCGGCCACAACCTCAGGATAGAGCCCCCGCGGCGACGCGGCCGGGCCGCGGCGATGGCGCCGCACGGGCCCCGTCCGGGTGTAGCCTGGTGGTGCTCGGTAGTACCGAGTGCCTTCAGCCCGACCCCCCGGGGCTGGACGCGACGGCCCCCACCCTCCCCCCCTGGTGGGGGCCGTTTCATGCCCGCCGCACCCGTTCCCCGCCCGCGCTGCGCGGCCGGTTGTCCACAGGCGCGGTTCTCCACAGACTCCGGTGTTCCCCCAGCGGCCGCCCGCCTCTGCGCGGCGGCGCCCGGGCGTGTCCGGTGCACGATGGCGGCGACGGCGCGGACGTGAGGCGAGGGGGCGCGATGACGACGGCGACGGCACAGCACACCGTGGGCGTGTGGGTCGGTGCGGAGGCGCTGCGGGT
Source organism: uncultured Mycobacteriaceae bacterium (assembly GCA_964507655.1). GTDB lineage: Bacteria > Actinomycetota > Actinomycetes > Mycobacteriales > Mycobacteriaceae > Tomitella. The sequence continues at coordinate 3,281 of CAZDSL010000275.1, forward strand.
GGAGGTGGCGCGCGCGGCGGCGGCCGCCGCGGTGGAGCTGCACGAGCCCGCCTCGGCGGCGCCCACCGAGAGCGAGTGGGCGGCGTGCGATGCGGTGGTGCTCGGCCCCGCGGCCGCGCGGCGGTGCGTCGCGTTGCCGCGCAGGGCGGGCGTGGTGCTGGTGGCCGGGCCGGGCCGGGCGGACACGGCGCTGTGGCAGCTGGCGGTGCGCCTCGGCGCGGAGGACGTGCGGGCGCTGCCGGCCGACGCGGAGGCGCTGCTGTCCGCCGTCTCGCGCGGCGCCGGCGGGCACGCGCCGGGCGGCGGCGGGGTGCTCGCCGTCGCCGCCGGTCACGGCGGGGCGGGGGCGTCGGTGCTGGCGGCCGCGCTCGCGTTGACGGCCCCGCTGCCCGCCCTGCTCGTCGACCTCGACCCCACCGGGCCGGGGCTCGACCTGCTGCTCGGCATCGAGCGGCAGGAGGGGCTGCGGTGGCCGGAGCTGCGGCTGCACGACGGGCGGATCGCCGCCGAGGCGCTGCACCGGGCGTTGCCGCGGCGCGGGTCGGCCACGGTGCTCGCCGCGGCCCCGGCCGACGCCGCGGCGCCGGGGGACGTGGCGCACGGGGACGGCGCGGGGTGGGACGGCGCGGGGTGGGACGGGCCGCAGCCCGGCGCGGTGCGCTCGGTGGTGCGCGCCGGCGGCGACGGCGGCGTCACCGTGGTGTGCGACGTCTCCCACCAGCGCACGGAGGCGGCGGGCGCGGCGCTCGAGGCCGCCGATCTGGCGGTGCTCGTCGTCTCGGCCGACGTGCCCTCGTGCGCGGCGGCGGCGCGCGCCGTCCACTGGGTGCGCGCGCGGACGGACGACGTGGCGCTGGTGGTGCGCGGACCGTCGCCGGGCGGCCTGCGGGGCGGTGACGTCGAGGCGGCGCTGGGCGTGCCGCTGGTCGCGTCGATGCGGCCCGAGCCGGGGCTGGCGCGCCGGCTCGAACGCGGGGGCCTCGGCTTCGGCCGGCGCTCGCC